>JALEPU010000162.1 GCA_022766905.1 Lachnospiraceae bacterium | reverse complement strand
CTAGCTTGGAAGGCTAGTGTTCTACCATTGAACTACACCCGCATAGGCAACTATGAAATTCATTCTTCTTCCTTCGAAGAAGCAATCGGGGTGACAGGATTCGAACCTGCGACCTCTTGATCCCAAATCAAGCACTCTAGCCAAACTGAGCCACACCCCGCTAGACTGTATCTGGCTGTTTGTCTTAACTGCCTGACACTCTTAATATTATACAACTTCTTATTCACATTGTCAAGAAGTTTTTTATTTTTTTTAAGGAAGAAATCAAATCAGCTTTCTCTGGCTTCTAATCTTTCCCCTCCTGGTCCAAACGTGCCCACAGGGATTCGAACCCCGGACACATGGCTTAGAAGGCCATTGCTCTATCCAACTGAGCTATGAGCACATACGTCTTAACGCGATATTTATACTACCATATTCCCCATGATTCGTCAACCCTAAATTTTTTATTTTGTAGGTTTTTTTTGTACAATGGTGAAAAAAGAGCCTTGAAGATGATAATCTTCAGGGCTCCTGTCTTTCTTATTCTTCTGTTTTTTCTTCTGCTGGTGCTTCTTCCTCTTCTTCCTCATCATCGAAGAAATCGTCATCGAAGTCATCATCAAAATCGTCGTCGAAATCGTCAATATCATCTGGTGTTAAGTATTTATAAACTGCTACTGCAATTAATACAACACTGGCAATTGCTCCGATAATAGCCAGACCCCAAACGATCTTCTTGCCTTCGTCTTCCTTTAAAACAACTTCTTTTTTGCTGTTCATTAAGTCCTGAAGTTTTACTACATTAATTAAGTCTTCTAAATTCTTCATGATGTCCGCATCCTTTCTTTCTTTTCGAGTAAAACGAAGTGATTATTCTGTCTTCGCCAGAGGAAAATCAGATAAAATGAAACATCTTTTCCTCTCTCAAATCTGTCTTTATTATATCACTTTTTAGAAATGATTACTATATTTTTCTTCGATTTTTCGAAAAAAATCCCTGAAAATCCTAATTCCCTTTTTTTAGCTTTGCAAAGGAGGCAAACATTTTTTTGACCCCGCATTTATCAAAGTCTACCGTCACCTCATAATCTCTCCCACCGGGGCGGATGTCCGTTACCGTTCCCATTCCAAACTTAACATGTCCGACACGATCCCCTACCTGATAGTCAAGCTGGACTTTTCCGGGAGCCGGAATCTTACTTTGCTGATATGGTTTTTTTCGAAACATCTGTTTTCTTCCCATTGCCTGTGCAAGGGACATACTGACTGCTTCTTCCCTCTGGTATGGATTTTCCATTTCTAATAGTTCTTTTGGCATCTCACCGATAAAGCGTGAAACTTTGTTATACTGGGTTTGTCCCCGCATCATTCTTCTTTGCGCACAGCTTAAGAAAAGCCGTTTTTTGGCCCTTGTAATGCCAACATAGCAAAGTCTTCTCTCTTCCTCGATTTCTTCTTCATTTTCAGAGATAATCGTCATATAGCTTGGGAAAATTCCATCTTCCATCCCCGCCATGTAAACATAGGGGAACTCCAGTCCTTTTGCACTGTGAAGAGTCATAAGCACAACTTTATCATTATCAGAATCCAGGCTGTCAATATCTGCCACCAGAGCAATCTCCTCTAAGAGTTCACTTAAAGATGGCACTTGTGTACTTTCTTCATACTCTACAATTTTGTTTAACAGCTCATCGATATTCTCAATTCTTGCCTGTGCTTCTTCTGTTCCTTCCTTTTCCAGTTCTGTCACATATCCTGTTTCCTCTAAAATAGCCTGAAACAGCTCTGTAATTCCCTCTTCATAAAGTACTGTCCTAAGCCTTCCTATCAAGGCCGTAAAATCCTTGATTTTCCCGGCACCTCGGCCAAGAGATGGTATCTCGTCTGCATGAACTGCTGCTTCGAAAAAACTGATTCCTTCTTCCAAAGCAAAATTTGTGATCCGTTCTATACTGGTTGCTCCGATTCCCCGTTTGGGAACGTTTATGATCCTTCGTACCGCCAAATCATCTACACCATTATCTACCACTTTAAGATAACATAAAATGTCTTTGATTTCCTTTCTCTGATAGAAATTTATGCCGCCAACAATTTTATATGGAATATTGTGAAGCAACAGCTTTTCTTCCAGTACACGTGATTGAGCGTTGGTACGATATAAAATCGCCATATCCTGATAAGAAATCCCTTCTTTATAAAACGTTTCTATCTTATCGGCAATCTGCTCTGCCTCCTCGTATTCTGTTCCATACTGGCAGAACTGAATTTTCTCACCCGGTTCATTTTCCGTCCAGAGAGTTTTCTCTTTCCTGCCTGTATTATGGGCAATCACCTGATTGGCTGTATTTAAAATGTTCTTTGTAGAACGATAATTCTGCTCCAGCTTAATCACTTCTGCATCCGGATATTCTTTCTCAAAATTTAAAATATTGTAAATATTTGCCCCACGGAATTTATAAATGGACTGGTCATCATCTCCCACCACACATAAATTGCGGTATTTTCTTGCCAGCATACTGACAAACTTAAACTGTACCGTATTGGTATCCTGATATTCGTCCACCATAATGTACCGGAACCGATCCTGATATTTCTCCAGAATTTCCGGATGAAACTGAAACAATTCTACCGTTTTAAACAATAAATCATCAAAATCAAGGGCATTGTTCTCTTTTAATCGTTTCTGATATTCCCGGTAAACCTGTGCCACTTTTTTTCCCCGAAAATCATATTGGTTCTCTTCTTCAAAATCAGCCGGTGTTTTCAACTCATCCTTTGCTCTGGAAATGGTGGAAAGGAGATTTCGTTCCGGAAATTGTTTGGTATCAATGTTCAGATACTTGCAAACCTCTCTCATCAAAGATTTCTGATCATCACTGTCGTAAATTGTAAAACTGGATTGGTAACCAAGCAGTTCAATATGTCTTCTTAATATTCTCACACAGGTAGAATGAAATGTGCTGACCCAAATGTCTTCTGCTCCAAATGAAACCAGCGCATCTACTCTTTCCCGCATCTCTTTTGCAGCCTTATTAGTAAAAGTAATCGCAAGAATATTCCATGGATTTACTCCTTCTTCTTCAATCAAATAAGCAATTCTGTGGGTCAAAACTCTTGTTTTGCCGGATCCTGCGCCTGCCAGAAGCAAAACCGGACCCTGGGTATGAAAAACTCCCTCTTTTTGCTGGGGATTTAAACTAGCATAAATACTCATCTTTTTTTCCTTCCTTTGTTCTAGCCCTTTTCCTGAGACGGAAAAAGGTGCTGCCGCATTTACATTTCCAAAGAAACTGAAAAATCCTTTCCAATGAAATATAAAATACAGTAACACCTATTATAATATCTAGACTAATTTCTGTCCACAATTCGGGCAAAAATTTGAGCCGGTCGTCTTTTGTCCACAGTTCGGGCAGAAATTTGGCATTGTTTTAGGTTCGTTGGAAGGAGCAACATTTCCTGTTCCCTGATTCACCAAATTGGCCTGTCCCTGGCCTGCAGCACCTGTCATCGCCTGTACCATCTGCTGACCCATCATCATCCCCATCTGCATGCCTGCCATATCGGAAGCTACTCCTGCACCCTGACCGGATCCCATGGCATCTAAAACAGCCATTTGCTGATATCTGCCCATATCTCCGACCATAGACTGGGAAGCAACTTTGTCTATCATCTTTTGTACTTCTTCCGGATAGTTAAAGCTTTCAATCTGGAACCCTGTGATGGAAAGTCCGATCTTACACAGCTGCATATCCAGATCTTCCAAAATGCCTCTTCCGATCTCATCACTGTTGGCCTGAAGATTAAACATGTCTTTTCCTTCCCGGCTGATCCACTTCATCAGAAGCTGATCCAGAACCGAAAGAACTCTTTCTTTGATATCTTCTACAAAATATTGCTGTTTAACACCTGCGATTTTATCGATTAAAGCCAGATAATCTCCAACCTTGCAATTGAAGGTTCCTCTCGCCCGAATCGGCATGCCTCCCGGAAGGCCGGAAGTCGGAATCAAAACCGGATTCTTTGTTCCCCATTTCACCGTAAATTCCTTTGTATTGATAAACAATACTTCGGCTCTCAAACCACTGTTGAATCCAAAACGGAATCCCTTCAATGTGGAAAGAAATGGTATTATCTCTGATTCTATATCATAGCTTCCTTCTTCCGTAAAGATTCCTTCTCTCTTACCATTGTATAAAAAAACAGCATCCTGCCCGGCGCGGAGAATCAAGCGGGAACCTTTCTTAATCTCTCCATTGTTCCATTTGAAGAATATCATATCATCTCTATATTCTTCCCACTCTACAACATCAGAAAATTGTCCTTTAAATAATCCCATCTTCTGGCTCCTTTATAATCCTAATTCTCTTTTCATCGCCTCAAGTTCATCTTCTACCAGGCTTTTTCCGGAATCATCTTCTTCATATTTGTTCATCAAAGCTTCCACAGACGTATCTTCTTCTTTCTGATTCAGCTCTGCCATCGCATTTGCTTCATCCAGCATACGATTCGCTTTCTCTTCCATTCTGTCAAAAGCAGACATCTTATCGCCGACACCTTCATAAGAACTTCCGATTTTGTTCAACTTCTCCTGTGTCTTGGCCAAGGTCATCTTCGCTTTGATGGATTCTTTTCTCTTCTTCAATTCTTCAATATCAGAACACAATTTATCATGCATCTTACGCATAGACTGAGCATTGGCTTGTGCCTGTTCGAAAGACTTTTGAAGAACTTCTCTCTGGCTGGCCAGATCCGCTTTTTTCTCCAAAAATGTTCTGGCGTCCTGATCATTTCCTGCCATCAATGCTTTCTTCGCATATCGTTCCATCTTATCGATCTGTTCCTGGTTCTCATCCAGTTCCCGTTTGGTCCGTTTTTCTTCCGCCATCACAGCAGCAGTCTCGGCCTTTACCTTTCCTAAGTCACTTTCCAGATCACGCATGTACTGATCGACCATCTTGACCGGATCTTCCGCTTTATCCAGCATTGCATTCATATTTGCAGACATAATATCTTTAAAACGTTGTAAGATTCCCATATCTATCCTCCTTATATTTTCTATAGTATAGCATATTCTTTCTGTCTTGTCATAATTTTCTCTTTTTTTGAGCCCCAAGTTTTTTTACGGATATCCACAAAAAAACAATACTTAAAATAATCTGAGCTCCCACGCAGCATTGCATAAAATGCTTCTGTAAAAAATATGCAAATGCAGTATCTTCTTCAATCCCGCATAAATAATAAAAATAATCCATAATCATACTGCTTCCAAGTAATTTGTCATAAAATCCCATGACAGGCATGACCGGATTAATCACCAGCACAAAAACCCACCCTCCTAAAGAAACAATAGTATTCATGTTCTCCTGTGCGACGCTATACATAATTCTGCTGATACCGCTTAACAGGATAAAAGGCCCAATCACAAGGGCTGCCTCTACAATCAGACTGGTTACCACCGCTATACTGGACCGGAAACTGAAACTGGAACACAGTATTCCTGTACTGGTTGCATAGATCATCGTAAAAAGAAGAGTACCAACTAAATAAAGAATGTCATCTGTTTCAACCCCTCCATATATGGTGCTGATTGCCATAACCGGCATACTGGAAAATAATAAAAGCCCGCCGGATACTATGGTCGAATACAATTTTCCTCTGATTACTGTTGCAGAAGAAGTCGGAGTAACCAACATCAAATCCAGTGTTCCTTTTTCCCTTTCACTCGATATAGAATTTGCAGATACTACTAAGGTCAGCATAAAGACCACTCCACACTGAAAAATTCCCAGTCCTGCAAACAAACTTGTCATGCCGGAATAATCGATATAATTACTTCCATTAAAAATATCCATAGAAGCCAGGAACATAAAAACTGCGATCAGGGCTACAATTGCATTATAAAACATCAACAGAATCGGAATTCTGACAACTCTGGATCTTATCTTTAATTCTTTTATTAAGATCGGATTCCATCTCATACGTTACTCCTCCTGTCAGGAAATCAATTCCAAGAAACTGCTTTCTAAATCTCCGGAAGCTTTATAAAAACTTTGAACCGGCACCTGATTCTGTAAAAGGCAGGACAAAAGATTGGCTTCTTCTTCTGTTCCTTCAAAATACACCGTAAAACAATGGCCATCTAAAGAAATCTTTTTTACATTTTTGTCTGATTTTAAAACAGACAGTGCTTTTTCTTCCATTCCAAGGACATGAATCAACAGCGGCTGATTCTTCTTGATTTCTATCATAATTTCTTCAATGCTTCCTTCCAGAATAAGATTGCCATGTTCCAAAATTCCCATAGATGTACAGTAATCCGGAAGACCCGACACCATATGAGAGCTGACAATGATTGTCTTTTCGCTCGCACTTAAATTACGGAGCAGTTCCCGAAATTCAATCCGCGCTTTCGGATCCAGGCCATTGGCCGGCTCATCCAGCACAAGTATTTTAGGATTTGGCAGAAGGGCTCTTGCCACACAAAGTTTCTGCCTCATACCGGAAGACAGATTTTCTACAAAAATATCTGCTGCATCAGACAAAGAAACAAGGGAAAGCAATTCTTTCATCCATGCTTTTTGTTTTTTTTGCTCCAGCTGATACAGGCCTGCATAGAATTCCAGATATTCCATTGCAGTCAGATGGTCATATAATTGATAGGAATCCGGCACATAACCAATTTGTACCCCTGTCTGTTCCGGCTGTTTTCTAAGATCCACCCCGTCTAATATAACAGAGCCCTTATCCGGATCCAGTAATCCGGCTATGACTTTAAGCAGGGTCGTCTTTCCAGCCCCATTTTGACCAATAATCCCAAAAATCTCTCCATTCTGAATCTGAAGACTGATTCGATCCAATGCTTTTATTTTTCCATAATATTTTTCTAATCCAACAATCTCAAGCATCATTTCTCCATTTTATTTCCATCTAAATCAAACCATTGATAATATAAGCCTCTGGAAACCAGATCCTTATGGATCGTATCAACGGCTCCATCATAATTTCTTAAAACACCAACAACATATATTTTATTTTCTTCCGCTTCCATAAAATATTTTTCGTAAGCAAAGGTTAAAATCTGCTTATCATTATTCTTCTCTTTTAAAGTACCTGCTTTCTTTATCGCTTCTGAACTATAAATCGACATCCAGGAAGACTTCTCAATCTGTCTTTCTTCTCCCGCATCCACCGTACGGAAGGTACAAAACTGTCCTTTCCAGTAAACCATTACATAATCAAAATAATACTCTGTATTATTTATTATGGTTCCTTCTGCAATCTCACCTTCAAAAACCAGATTCTGCTCAAACTCTTTTCTCTCTTTTTTCTTTAAATCCAATCGAATATAATCTCTTGTAAAGGCCGACTGAGGATTCAGACATAACGTCGTTCCTCGTTTATCTTCAAGGATGGTATACGGTCTGCTTTTTTTTGTCAGAGAATCCCCGTACATCGCATACTCTCCACTCATATATAACGGAACAACTTCTTTTACCTTACTGTCAAAAGTCAGTTCATAAGACTTTCTTCCCGG
>JALEPU010000135.1 GCA_022766905.1 Lachnospiraceae bacterium | reverse complement strand
AGGAAATCTAACCGATCATTATGATCCAAGAAGCAGGGTACTTCGTCTTTCCGATACGGTCTATGGTTCCAACTCTGTGGCAGCAATCGGAGTAGCAGCCCATGAATGCGGCCATGCTGTTCAGGATCAGGTTGGCTATGTACCGTTAAGACTGAGAGGTGCCTTTGTTCCGGTGGCTAATATTGGTTCTAAGGCAGCCTGGCCACTGATTATTCTTGGACTGATTCTTGGGTGGAACAATACGCTGATTCAGATTGGCATTATTTGTTTCTCCTTTGCAGTGCTTTTTCAGCTGATTACTTTGCCCGTAGAATTTAATGCATCCAGAAGAGCTGTTAATATTTTAGGATCATCCGGAATTTTACAGGGAGAAGAGATCAAACAAACAAAGAAGGTTCTATCCGCTGCTGCCCTGACTTACGTGGCAAGTGCAGCTTCTGGTATTCTGTCTTTATTAAGACTGGTTCTTTTATTTGGACGAAGAGACGATTAAGGGCAGGTTGAGACAGATGGAGATTAAAATTATTTGTGTTGGAAAAATCAAAGAATCTTATTTGTCTGATGGGATTTCTGATTTTACAGGACGGATAAGGAAGGCGGTTCCAATCAGAATTATTGAGCTCCCTGATGAGAAGACTCCTCAGGGAGCTTCTCTTCTGCTGGAAGAGAAAATACGAGAGACAGAAGGGAAACGGATTTTGCAAAAAATTGAGCCAAATGATCATGTATTTGCTCTTTGCATTGAAGGGAAACAGCTTTCAACGGAACAGTTTTCACAGCGGATTGCGGCCCTGAAAAAAGAAGGAAAAGAAAGTATTGTTTTTGTCATTGGCGGTTCCCTTGGATTAAGCCGGGAAGTGACCGATCGGGCACAGGATAAGATTAGTTTCTCTGCCATGACTTTTCCTCATCAGTTGATGCGGCTTATTCTGACAGAACAGCTTTATAGGGTGTTTTCCTGAGTCATTATTTATGATATGGTTCTTTGCGGATGATCCGGTAAGCCCGATAAATCTGCTCTTCCAGAATGAGGGAGAGAAGATCCGGATGGATGTCCATACGGCTGATGGATAAAGGAAGGCTGTTATCGAAGTCAGAGAAAAAATCTTCCGGAAATCCTACCAGAAAGCAGAGGGAAGAGATTCCCTGGATTCCCTTTTGTTCAATAAGAGATGCAAGGCCGGGAGAATCCAGATGGCTTTTGGACTTGCCGGCAGTAACCCAAATTAGGCCATTCTTTCTTTGTTCTTCCGGCAGCTGGGAAAGAAGAAGCCTTACCTTTTCTTTCTGTTTTTCATTTTTGCAAATGGTATGTTTGATTTTACAATAGCGGGAAAGCCTTTTTTCGTATTCTTTTCTTCCGCTTTTATAATAAGAAGAAGAATCAAAAAGACAGGTATAGATTTGAATATTCATAATAGATCCTTTCTAAATTGAAACACGATAACAAAAAAAGAAGCTGTCGCTTTGCAACAGCTTCTTTTTGTATGGACGAACCAAGAGGGAATTGAACCCCCGACACGTGGCTCCGGAAACCACTGCTCTATCCGCTGAGCTATTGGTCCATGCAAGAATATATTGTACCGTATAACTCAGGATTTTGCAAGAACTTTTTCAAAAAGAAAGGTTCCGGTCTTATAAAGAGCCATCTTTTAACATATATTCATCTTCTGTGTCAATACGGATGCCACGAGGTTTCACGGCCGTTGAGAAAACAATCTGAGTCTGGGTGTTTCCGTATTTCTGAAGATGACCAATGAAAGTATCCAGTTCCATGGTACTTGGAAAGGCAACTTTTAACAGCATGGAGTATTGGCCGGTTACACAGTTACACTCCAGTACGTTTGGACAGTCTTCCACGAAAGGATAAAAATTCTCTTTTTCCTTTGGGTCGAGAGCCATATTAATAAAAGCGGTGATATGATATCCTAACTGAATAGGATCTACACTGGCATGGTATCCGGTAATAATTCCTGCCTTTTCCATTCTCTCAATTCGAGTAGAAACTGCCGGAGAAGAAAGAAATACCTTTGATGCCAGATGCTTTAAAGGGTAACGAGCATTCTGTTGTAATAATGAAAGAATTTTTTTGTCTATCCGATCCATTTTAATACACTCCTAATCTAAAATAATACACTTGTTTTGTAGTTTCTATCCGAAAAATCTTAATTTTCCGGATAAAACGAAAAAAGGAGCGTAGTACCTTCCGATACGTACACTCCTTTGTGTTGTTACAAGTATTATAGCTTTTATTTCTGGATTTGACAAGAAAAAGAAATGAAAAAATTTCATTTTGTAAAAAATGTCTAGAAAATAAAAAGATTTCATAGTATGCTTAGGAAGTATGATGAAATACACCGAACCTATTGACATTAAAATGAACAGTGTTATTATATTGTTAGCCGACTAACTATTCTATAAAGGAGGACAAAAAATGCTATCTAAGCTAAGTGTAAAGAAGCCATATACTGTGCTGGTCGCGGTTGTTCTTGTGTTGATTCTTGGCGTTGTTTCTTATACCAAGATGACACCGGACTTGTTTCCAAGTATGGATCTACCTTATGCCATTGTGATGACTACATATGGCGGAGCTAGCCCGGAAGCGGTAGAAACAACGGTTACCAAACCCATTGAACAATCTATGGCAACCATTAGTAACATAGAAAATGTATCTTCCGTATCCATGGAAAATATGTCATTAGTTATTCTGGAATTTGGTTCAGAAACCAATATGGATACTGCGATGATCGATATGCGGGAAAACCTGGATCTGATAACAGGATATTTTCCGGATTCGATTGGAAAGCCTATCATTATGAAACTGAATCCGGATATGATGCCGGTTCTGGTTGCTGCCATTGACGCAGATGAACTGGATCAGAAAGAATTGTCCGATCTGGTGGAAAAAGAGGTTGAACCGGCTGTTGAGTCTGTGGAAGGTGTTGGTTCTGTTACGACAAGCGGACTTTTAGAACAGAGTGTCAATGTAGTAATCAATCAGGATAAAATTGACAAGGTAAATAAAAAAATAAAAAAGGCGACCGAAGACTCTTTTCAGGAAGCAGAGGATAAAATTGCAGATGCCAAATCAGAGCTGGAAGCAGGAAAGAATAAGATTTCCAGTCAGAGTGACAAATTAAATGATACTCTGGCCAAAGCCAATAATGCATTGATCAATGGAAAAATCGATGTGGCAACAAAAAAACTGGAGTTAAATCAAAGTCTTACCACGTTAAAAACCCAGATCACCCAGTTAGAGCAAAGTATTACCCAGTTAAAAAGTCAGAAGACCAGTCTGGAATCTGCACTAAAAAGTTTGAAAAGTGCAAAGAAGAACAGAGATGAACTGGTATCTTCCAAAGAAAAGCTGGAATCCCAGATTGAAGCAATTAAAAATAACAGTGCTCTTTCAGAGGAGGAAAAACAGGCTGCCTTAAGTCCGTTGGAAGCTTCGTTAAAGACAGTCAATACAGGAATCGAGACCATTGATTCAACGTTAAAAGCCCAGGGTGTAAGTGGAGATGAACTGGATTCGTCTATTTCTACCATGGAGTCAAATCTGTCTACCATTAATAAGAATTTAAAAGAATTGAATTCATCTTTGACAAAGGCAAAAACCGGGAAAAAACAAATTGAAGCCGGATTAAAAGAACTGGAAAAAGGCGAAAAAACCTTAAATGACCAGATGGAACAGATGGATTCTCAAAAAAGTGCTGCACAGCAGGGAATTAACAGTGCTTCCGCACAGCTGGCAGCGGGAGAAGCCCAGTTAAATTCCAGTGAACAGCAGCTGGAAGAAGCAAAAGAAAGTGCTTTGGAGCAGGCTTCTCTGGAGGGTAAAATCTCAGCGGATATGATAAAAAGCATTCTGACTGCACAGAATTTTTCCATGCCTGCCGGATACATTACAGAAGAAAATACAGATTATCTGGTTCGCGTAGGAGATAAACTGGAAAATACAGAGAATGTAGAAGATTTGATTCTGATGGATTTAGGACTTTCCGGTCTTGATCCGATTACCTTAAAAGACGTGGCCGATGTTGCAGTCATTGATAATAGTGATGAAATTTATGCGAAAATCAACGGAAATAATGGAATTATTCTTTCTATTGAAAAACAGAATAATTATGCCACTGCAGATGTATCGGAACGGGTACAGGATAAATTTGATGAATTGACAGAAAAGACAGAAGGACTTCATTTTACTAATTTAATGGATCAGGGAATTTATATCAATTTGATTATTGATTCTGTTCTGAACAATATTTTGATGGGTGCGGTTCTCGCAATCCTGATTCTTTTTGTTTTCCTAAAGAGCATCAAACCAACCTTTATTGTAGGAATTTCCATTCCGATCAGTGTCATTTTAGCGATTGTACTGATGTATTTTTTCGGTATTTCTCTGAATATGATTTCTCTTTCCGGTCTTGCCCTTGGTGTTGGTATGCTGGTGGATAACTCGATTGTAGTAATTGAGAATATTTTCCGTCTCCGAAAAGAAGGAATGCCGATCAAAGAAGCAGCTGTCAAAGGAGCAACTCAGGTCTTTGGGGCAATTTGTGCCTCTACCCTTACAACAGTCTCTGTCTTTTTGCCAATTATATTTACAGAAGGCCTGACCAGAACCCTGATGGCAGACATGGCTCTTACCATTGGATTTTCCCTTCTTGCCAGTCTGGTTGTGGCAGTGACAGTTGTGCCGGCTATGGCAGCAGGAACCATGGAAAATATGAAGGAGAGGAAAGACAAACTACTTCCAAAATTCAATTCTTTCTATCAAGAGACGATGAATCGTTTGTTAAATTACAAGGTTTTTGTTGTAATAGGTGCTATTGCCCTTATGGTTTTGACCGGTTATTTTTCCCTCAGTAAGGGAAGTTCTCTCATGCCATCCATGGAAAGCAGCCAGATGAGTGCCACTCTCACCATGGAACCTGGAACGGAACTTGCGGATACGAGAAAAATGGCAGATGAGATCGTAAGCAGGATTCAGGAGGTAAAAGGGGTAAAAACCGTTGGTGCAATGACAGGTTCCGGATCGATGATGGGTTCCTTAAGCGGAGGCTCTGCGGATCGAACCGTTAGCATGTATATTTTGCTGGATGATGAGACAGACAGAACCAATGCACAGATCCAGAAAGAAATTGAAGAGAAAACAAAAGATCTGGATTGTGAATTCACCGTAGCTTCCTCTAATATGGATACCAGCGCTCTTGGTGAATCAGGTATTTCTGTTCAGATCAAAGGAAAAGATCTGGATCAATTATCAAAGATTGCCAACGACATAGCTGAAATTGTAGAAAAAACAAAGGGAACCAAAGAAGTAGATAACGGACAGAAAGATACAACAAAAGAGCTTCATATTTCTGTGAATAAGAGCAAAGCTATGGCTTATGGACTTACCGTTGCTCAGGTATATCAGTCAATCAGTGATGCTCTTTCGGAAGGAACGGAAGCGACTGCGTTAGAAACCGGTGATGCTGAGTATACAATAAATATAAAAGATGGAAAAGGGGAAACGATTACAGCGAAGAATCTGGGTGACTTCCAGATTACGGGAACAAAAGATGGCAAATCGAAAAAAGTGAGGGTAAAAACCATTGCTACAATTGAAGAAGCGGTAAGCCCGGACTCTATCACAAGAGAAAACCAGACCCGATATATGACGGTATCTGCGGCAGTAGAAGATGGATATAATGTTACGCTGGTCAGCCAGGAGATCAAGAAAAAACTGAAAAAATATGATCTTCCTTCCGGATATAGTTTTGATATGGGCGGCGAGTACGAGACCGTACAGGAAAGTGTAAGCCAGATTCTTTTGATGCTGGTTCTTGCCATTGCATTTATGTATTTGATTATGGTGGCTCAGTTCCAGTCATTAAAATCTCCGTTTATTATTCTCTTTACGATTCCATTAGCCTTTACAGGAGGCTTTATAGCCTTGTTGCTTTGCAAAATGGATGCCAGCATCATTGCCATGTTCGGCTTTATTATGCTATCCGGTATTATTGTAAATAATGGTATTGTTCTGGTAGATTATATCAATAAACTGCGGGAAGAAGGAATGGAGAAAAAAGAAGCAATTATTCAGGCAGGAAAGACCCGTCTCCGTCCGATTATTATGACAGCATTGACTACCATCCTGGGACTTTGCTTTATGGCGGCCGGTGTAGGAGATGGTTCGGAAATGATGCAGCCTATGGCGGTAGTTACCATTGGCGGACTGATTTATGGAACGATTCTGACCCTGGTCGTAATTCCTTGTGTTTATGATCTTTTCCATCCGGAAAAAAGAAGAAAAAATAGAATGAATAAAGAGGAAGAAAAGGATGAAATCACAGACTGATTTGTTACAGGAATTAAATAGAATTCATAAAAAGCCATATCCTGCTTATAAGAGTCTGAAAGGAAGTTATCGCTTTGACGGTTATATCTTAACCATTGACCATGTGCAGGGAGATCCATTTGCGGCTCCTTCCAGACTTTATGTGACACTGTCAGGAAAAGAAACCGGATTTCCGAAAGAATATTTTGATTCGGAGGAAAAACGAATTGCCCTTGCCGATGATTGTTTAAGAAGATTTGGGAAAATAGCAGAAAAACATGCTTTTTCGGCAAAAGGTTCCGGGAAAAGCGGACTGATTTCAACAAGTAAATGTGGTCAACAGGTGCTTAGAAGGAGTGGCTGTACCGTTACCAAAGAAGGAGGAATCCGGCTTCGATTGGAAGCCGGATTTCCAGCCAATGGAAGAACCATCAACAGTATGGAGCTGAAGAAGATTTTGATGGAATATGTGCCGGATTGTGTAAAAAACAGTCTTGTTTTTCAGAACCTGAATGGGAAAAAGCTGATGGAAGTGTTGTATCTTTATGAAGATCAGGCATTCTTACGAAACCTTTGTCAAGAAAAAGGATGGATTGGTTTTGTGGCAGATGGTTCGATCCTTCCCCGGGAAAGCGGAGTATCCCAGCGCCCGATGCGAGGAGCAAAACCATTCCTTTCTCCGGAGTCTATGAAAGAAGAAATCATACTTCCCCATAAAGGAAAGATAACAGGAATGGCCATTTCAAAAGGTATTACGCTGATTATCGGAGGTGGCTATCATGGAAAATCTACCTTGCTGAAAGCGTTAGAGACAGGTGTTTATCACCATATTTCAGGGGATGGTAGAGAATATGTGGTTACGGATCCGACTTCTTTTAAAATCCGGGCAGAGGATGGAAGAAATATAGCGGGAACGGATATTTCCATGTTCATTCATGATCTTCCCAATGGAAAAGACACAGGTAATTTTGTGACAGAAGATGCCAGCGGTTCTACTTCTCAGGCTGCCAATGTGGCAGAAGCCTTAGAAAGCGGAGCAAAGGTACTGCTCATCGATGAAGATACCTCTGCGACCAATTTTATGGTGAGGGATGAGTTGATGGCAAAAGTAATTGTAAAAGAAAAAGAACCGATTACTCCTTTTCTTTTGCGAGCCAGACAGCTTTATGAAGAAAAAGGCGTTTCTACTGTTCTGGTAGCCGGAAGTTCCGGTGCTTATTTTTCCATTGCAGACAGGATTCTTCAGATGGATTGTTATAAAGCATATGATATTACAAAAAAAGTAAGACAGATCTGTCCACCGAGAGAACGGGAAGAATGGTTTGTTCCGGAAGAAAAAGAAGAACGATGTTTAAAGGTTCGGCCTCTTGAGAGAAAGAAAGGGCAGCTGAAAGTCAAACAATATGGACTTACCTCTTTTTCTGTGGGAAATGAGACCCTGGAACTTCGAGGGCTTGAGCAGCTTCTGGATTATGAACAGACGACCAGTCTTTCTTACCTGTTAAAATCTACGGTGGAGCAGATGGAAAAGGGAAAAGGGAAAAAACCGTTTTTGGCTTATCTGGAAGATGTCTGGGAAACGTATGAGAAAAAAGGAATCGAAGGAGTACTTGGAAGCGAGTCTCTGCCGGCTTCATTTGCGCAGGTTCGAAAACAGGACTATTATGCCTGTATGAATCGATACCGTGGATATGTATCAGAATTTTCAGAAAAATCAAAAACAGTTTGAATTATTTGGTACAAAAGAACGGATTGAGCAGAAAATAAGAAAGAAAAAGTTGATAAAGAATAACAAAAGAAAAAAATGGACAAAAATACTTCAAAAAGTAAAGTGAATTAAGATATATTAAAAAAATTTAGAGAAATTGCGTATTATTTCTGAATTAGCCTTGACGTATTTATGCAGATTGTGCTATGATAGACACATCTTAAGAGAGATGCATTTATCATAGCATTTTTTTTATCGGAGAATTGAATATGGCTCATGTAAGAGAATAGGTTAGCCGTAAGCTGTTGACAGCAGTTCGTACATCCTTA
>JALEPU010000114.1 GCA_022766905.1 Lachnospiraceae bacterium | reverse complement strand
AATCTGATACATAGTTGTCATAGAAGCAGCCTGCATTTCACTGAGTCCGCAGTATGCAAGACCAAATGCTTTTGTATACTGCTGTGCTCCATACATAACTGCCATTACCAGGAATGCGTAGAAATAAGTAAGTAAGCCTGTAAATTTGCCAGGAGCAACAAGCTGTCTTGCTTTTGCAGCATCAATTTCAGCCTGGTCTGCTCTGTTGCCTTTACCGCTTGCAACACCGGCCTTCATTTCATCGTCATAAACAAATTTTGCAAAACATGCAAGGGCGAGTACAACACAGGATAATACCAAAGGAAGGATGATATTAAATGTCCAGTTGCCGGCAGCAGCTGTTTTTACGCAAATAAGCGGATAGAAAATACTGGAGAGGGCAACAAAGAATTTAATCATAATCAATGCAGAACCCGGAGCCTTCGGATAAGCTTCCTGTACTGCCGGGTATCCGGATGCATCCCAGAAACCGGATGTTGCAACACCTGCTACCAGACCTGCAAAAGCAGCTATTGTTGCATTTGATGTAGTAAACATTGTTGCAAAGCATACAATGTAAAGTGCTGCTCCACCAATCATTAATTTTTTACGACCTACGCGGTCGGAAATCTCTCCACCGATCCAAACGGACAGGAATTTACCAAGACCGGTCCATGCAATTGCTGTAGATACAGCGGCTGCACCTGCTGCATATGCTGCAGAAGTCGGATCAGACATATCAAATCCCCATTTTGTTGCAAAATTCACCTGGTTCTGAGAGAAAATAAGTGCCTGCATGCCATGTGTCAAATATGCCATGTATACACATACCATTGACAAGAAATATTTTTTTGCTTTCATTTTTCTTTCTCCTCATTTGAAATAATGGATAAACTATTTAGCCTGCTCTGCCTGGAATTTCTGATATTCCTCAATTGGGAAATCTTTTCCAACAAACAAACCATAATTAACGACTCCCTGATATAAAAGCATGCCTTTTCCACCGATTGCCTGGCATCCTGCTTCTTCTGCTTCCAGAATCATTTTTGTTTTTTCCGGATTATATACGGTATCAGCAACAACCAAATCTTTGCGGAATAAAGATTTGTCTACTAAAGTAACATCTTCGTAAGGTTTCATACCCATGATTGTTGCATTGATTAAAATGTCTGCCTGTTCCACTGCTGCTGCAAGTGCCTGAGCATCTTCTAAATGATCCACTGTTACTTTACAGTCAGGGCAATGTTTCGCCAGTTTTTCTTTTGTAGCTTCTGCTCTCTGGTAAAATTCATCATCAATGTTAAAAATTGCAACTTCAGAAGCGCCATCTAATGCAAGCTGAACCTGAATTGCAGTAGCTGCTCCGCCTGCACCTAAAACAACTGTTTTTTTGCCTTTTACGTCAACACCGTTTACTTCAAGATTTTTTACAAAACCAACACCGTCTGTGATGTGTCCTGTAATCACTCCGTCATCATTGACAAACACATTACATGCCCCGATGATCTCAGCTGCCGGAGATAATTTATCAACTAACTCAGCCGCAATGTTTTTACATGGCATTGTAAAGTTACCACCGCGCATTTTTAATAATCGAATTGCATCAAATGCTGCAGGCATCTGGTCAACGTTTACGTCAAATGCCATATAAGCATAATCAAGTCCATGATGCTGAAAACTGAAGTTGTACATTGCCGGAGATCCGGAATGTCCAACTGGTGTTCCAAATAATGCTAAAAGACCGGTATGTCCACTAATTCTTTTTTCCATTGTAATACCCTCCATAAGTCAAGCGGATACTCGCAATCCGCTTCGGTTATATTGTTAAACCAACTTCGTATGCCTCTTTTGTTGCATCTAATGCACGACGAGCTCTCACAGCATCACCGATTACATGTACTTCAGGGCAGATATCTCTTAATTCATTTGCAAAATCGTATACGATTTCATTGCCTTCGCGATGTGTGTATCTGGAGCTATATCCCATGGAAAGTACAACGGTATCAAAACCTCTTGCTTCGTAAATAGTTTCGTCTGTTTTGTCCAATGCATTCTTATAGCTTACACCATCCGGGTGAATCTCTGATACAGCAGCATTTACAATCTGTTCGATTCCATATTCTTTAAAGCTTTCCATCAGGAAGATTCTATGTTCATGAATCACGTCGGGACCAATTGCTCCTCTCATCTCGATAATGGATACTTCATGTCCTTTTTCTGCCAGGAATTCAGCAGTCTCAGCACCAACCATACCACCACCAACAACGAGAACCTTATGTCCTACCGGGCGCTTTCCTTCTAAGCAGTCGCCGCCATGTACAATTTCCGGAGATGTGATTCCTTTAATGAATGGAAGAATCAATGTCTCAGAACCTGTTGCTAAAATAACTGCATCCGGAGTATCTTTTTTGATCATTTCAGCTGTCACTTCTGTGTTCAGTACAATCTTAACGCCTGATTTTTCACATTTTGTAATATAACTTCTGATCATATTTGTAATATCACCTTTTCCTGGTGGGTAAGCAGCAAGTCTCATGTTACCACCAAGAACAGACTGAGCTTCAAATAAGGTTACATCATGTCCTCTTCTGGCAGCGGTAAATGCTGCACACATGCCTGCAGGACCACCACCGATGACATAGATTTTTTTCTTTGTTTCTGCTTCTTTTCTTCCATCGATTTCACGACCAAGTGCCGGGTTTGTCAGACAGCAGATTGGCTGTCCTGCATACATGTTGCATACACAGCCCTGGAGACATGCGATACATGGAGTCATATCTTCCAGACGGTCTTCCAGTGCTTTTTTCGGCATAGCAGGATCTGCAAGAGACTGACGGCCAAATGCAACCATATCTGCTTTACCGGTACGAATCATAACTTCGGCAAACTGTGGCTCTGTATAACGACCAACTGTAATAATAGGAATGGATACACATTTTTTAATATTTTCCACATATTCTGCGGAGAAACCGCCATGAATACCGGTTGGAGCCCACATATATTCATCTTTCAGATGAACAGCACGAGACACATGTAAACCATCTAATCCGCAAGCTTCCAGATAAGATGCCACCGCACACATATCATGGTTGTCCAAACCGCCAAACATATCTTCGGTACAATTGATACGAGCAAGAACTGCAACCTTTCCTTCTGTTGCTTTTTTCACTTCTTCAATAATCAAACGGGAAAAGCGCATTCTGTTCTCAAAAGAACCACCGAATTCGTCTACTCGTTTGTTGGTTCTTGGAGACATGAAGGAGTTTACCAGGTAACCATGTGCCATATGAATCTCAACCACATCGACACCGGCTTTTACTGCTCTTTTTGCAGCTTCGCCGTAACCTTTTACAAGTTCATATACCTTTTCTGTAGAAACTTCTTCCGGTATATCTCTCCCATCAGCAGATGATACTGCTGTAGCAGCCTGAATCGGAGCACCGGCATTTTTTGCATTTCCTTCAGGTCCTGCATTCTGAAGCTGAATGGATACTTTAGCACCTTCTTCATGGCAGGCATCTACTACTTTTTTGAAGCTCTCGACTGTAGAGTCATCATATAAACAAGGTTTTCTTGGACCACCCTTTGCACCTTTGTGAACAACAGTAGCCTCAAGAGTAATCAGTCCGAAACCACCTTTTGCACGTTCTCTGTAGTAAGCTACAGAACGATCGCTCATAGTTCCGTCCGTATTGGCGAAGTTATTACCCATTGGAGGAACAACAAACCGGTTTTTGATTGTGACTGGACCAATGGTAATTGGAGAAAACATTTTTTCAAATTTCATATTCTTATACCCTCTTAAATCCAAAACGTTTTTTTAATATTTCTTGTTTGTGAAACAACAACCCGATTTGCAGAAAAATTATCTCTGCAGATTAGAGTACTTCAGGCCATACCTCTTCCAGTACTTTCTTTGTATTGTCATATGTGTGTTTTGCAGCTTCCGCAACACCTTTTGCTAAGATTGCATCACTGATAACCTCAACACCGATTGCTTTCGGAGCAATTCCTTTTTCACGAACCATTTTTACAAAGTCTGCTGTGCATCCAATACCTGTTCCGGGAGCAAGACGATCATGCATGGATTCATCTCTTAAAATGCTCTTAGCGTATGGACGATCCCAAACGTCATTGATCTGAATGGAAATGATTTTATCAGCAGGGATGTCTTTGATTACTTCAAGGTCGATTGGCTGATTTGCTCTTACCCAGTGCCATGTATCCATGATCAATTTTGCGTTTTCACATCCGGAAGCTTTTACAACAGCCCATCCTTTTTCCATGTTAGGAATTCCACTGTATGGCATTGGTTCAACACCGATGATATACTGACCGGCTCTCTGGCACAGTTCTTTTAATTTCTGAGCAGTATGTTCTACGGAATAGTCTTCCATCAAACCGCAGTTAATATGCCCAACGTTGAACAGTTCACACATATGGAAGCACATCTGCTCTTTGTATTTCTGCTCGTATGTACGATGATCATCTGCCCACTGAACGATGTACTCAACTTCTGTTACTTTCATATCATATTTTTCAAGAATAGCAAGAATATCTGCATCATGAAGACCCTCATTTAATGCATCTACATAAGTTTCTGCACGAAGACCGATTCCATCATAACCAGCATCTTTTGCTGCTTTTACACGTTCTTCAAATTTGCACTGGTCTCCAAGTGTCCATGAGCTAACAGTGATAGGAAATTCTTTTGACATAATATTGTTCCTCCTTAAAAATAATAAAATAAAAATAATATCGAAATCAACAATTTGTTAATTATTTAACTTGTCTTAATTATACCCCATAGAACTCAATAATTCCAATCGATAAGAACGCAAAATACATAGATTTTTTTTATGATTTATGATATGATATCCCACAGAAAGATCGGGCTTATGACAAGCCAGAATATTCATCCTTGGCAATCAAATTATTCTCAAAAACAGGGGGCAATCGTTATGAATCTATTTCATTTACGTTATTTTGTTACATTGGCAAAAACGGAACATTACAGCAAAGCTGCTGATATTCTTTCCATCACTCAGCCAAGTTTGAGCTACGCAATCTCAACCTTAGAAAGCGAATTAGGAGTCAAGTTATTTGAAAAACATGGACGTAATATCGTGCTGACCAAGTATGGCAAAAGGTTCTACAATGATGTTGAAGACGTGTTAAATAAGTTAGATAATGCAGTCCGGGACATGAAACTGGCTGCCACCGGAGAAGGCGAATTAAATATCGCCTTTCTTCGAACTTTAGGGACAGATTATATTCCAACCATTGTCAGAGGGTTCAAAGAACTCCATCCTGAAAAAAAGGTCCTGTTTAATCTTAGCTGTGAACTTAGCCTATCTGTGGACATTCTGGAAGCCTTAACACAGAGAAAATATGATATGGTTTTCTGCTCTAAAATCAGCAACAGGCCGCTTATCGATTTTACTCCGGTTGCTGTGCAGGATCTTGTCGTAATCGTCCATAAAGACCATCCGCTGGCTGCTTTGGACAGCATCGAACTGAAGGATACCCTGAAATATCCTCAGATTATCTTTAAAAAGAAAAGCGGATTGCGCCATATCATTGATGATATGTTCCAATCCATCAATGCTTATCCGGAGATTCTTTGTGAGATTGAAGAGGATCATGTCGGCGCAGGATTGGTTGCGAAAAATTTTGGAATCATGGTTGCTCCTAAGTTTGACGGTCTGGGACAGATGGATGTCAAGGTTCTTCCTCTTACCCATCCAACTTATAAAAGATACTTTTATATGGCTATACTAAAAGATGTCTACCATCCACCACTGGTTGAAGAATTCAAAAAATCTGTAATTGAACAAAGTAAGAATAAAAAAGAATTCAAATTAGGATAATTATTTTCCTTGCTTGACACTTCCAAAACTATATGTTAGATTATTATACAAATACTTTTACACTTTAAATTGATAACTTTTCAATAGATTGGAATTCTCACAAAAAATCAATCCATACGGGAATTTCACTTCAAAAGTCCATCAATTTTGAATGTATCTTACGAAATTATATATAGAAGATGGAGGAAAAGTAAATGGACACACGTATTTCAGGCAAAACAAGATTATTAGGAGTAATCGGTACCCCGATCCAGCATTCCGGATCCCCTATTATGTACAATTTCTGCTTTAATTACTATGGAATTGATTGTGCATACCTTGCCTTTGATACAAATGCAGAACAGGTAAAGGATACTCTGGCAGCGATGAGACGATTAAATATGCGCGGTGCCAATGTTACCATGCCTTGTAAGCAGGAGGTTGCTCGCAACGTTGATAAATTATCCGATGCAGCTCGTTTTGTAGGTGCTGTTAATACCATTGTAAATGATAATG
>JALEPU010000102.1 GCA_022766905.1 Lachnospiraceae bacterium | reverse complement strand
TTCGCGTTTCACGCTCCCGAAATCCTGAAAACATTCGAAATCCGCACATTTTTCTACGAAAAATGGCTACTTTCTCATGTTTTACGGGTCCCAAAGTCATGCATTTTCATGCAAGCATGGAATGCATGACCTTTTGACCCTGGCATCATATTAAGAATTATATCAGAAAAAATTGAAATAAAATTGAAATTGTGAAAGGTTTGTGAAACAAAAGAAGCCATGTCTTGTTTTCAATTTTTTTTCAAGGATTCCCCTATATCATATTTTTTGTATCATCAGGAACAAAAAAGGGATGGAGGCAGAAAGTATGAACTGGCATCAACAAAAAGAAAAAATCGGAGAAAAGATAAAGTGGGTCAGGACCGGACCAAAAAAGAAAAAAAGATTTTTGGCAGTGTTCCTGGCTTTGGTTATTCTGGCAGCAGCGGTATTTGGTTTTTATGTTAAAAATCAGAAGGATGGCCAGGAAGAAGCGACGATGATGGAAGCAACAGCAAAGACGGGAAATCTGTCTACCAAAATTGAAGGAAGTGGGACTCTTACCAACACAGACTCCTCTGACGTTGAGATTCCAACAGAACTGGAAATTGAAGAAGTCAAAGTAAGTGTGGGAGATGAAGTCAAAAAAGGCGAGATTCTGGCAACAGTAGATACTGTTTCCCTTTCTTCTGAATTGCTTTCTACCCAAAAAGAACTGGATACTGTTAACCAAAAACTGAACGAAGAAGCAGAAAATGATACGGTATCTTATGTGACCGCTCCGGGAAGCGGAAGAGTAAAAAAGATTTATGCAAAGACAAATACAGATGTGGCATCTACGATCATTGAAAATGGTTCTTTGATGCTGATTTCCATGGATGGAAAGATGACCACGACTATAGAAACTTCGGTATCTGTAAAGGTTGGTCAGGAAGTAAAGGTAACACTGGCAGATGGAGACAGTGTGACGGGAACTGTGGTAAAAGCAGAAGAAGAATCCTGTACCATTACAGTTACAGATCAGGGAACAGGATATAAAGAAGAAGTAACCGTTACTACATCTTCCGGTAAAAAAGTTGGTACAGGAACGCTGGACATCAACAAAGAGATGACCGTAACAGCAGTATCCGGCACCGTATCCAGTATTCTGGTTCAGGAAAATGAAAAAATTTCAGAAGGAGAATCTTTGTTAAAGTTAAAAGGAGATTTCCAGTCAGAAGAATATGTATCTCTGGAAGCACAAAAAAAGAATTTGCAGGAAAAACTGACTATTCTTTTGAAAATCGGTAAAAATCATGGAATTGCAGCAGAGGAAGATGGAGTAATCACTGCAGTGTCTGTTTCCGGTCAGTCAAAATCGGAAACAGATTCTGCCGGTACCGGAAGTACCCAGGCAACAACCGGCACAACTACAGGTAAGAGTGGAAATACGGAAACCTCTGCTTCTATGACAAATGGAGCATCGACGGGACTGATTTCCCTGTCTGCAACGGGAACATCCGGGAAAAAAATAGCGGTAACACCTGTTTCGTCTACTGCAGCTGCTACCACCGGTGCTGTGACAGATACTTCAACGGCTTCCGAAGATTCATCCTCAGATTCTTCGAAAGAAGCAACGACGAAGGCAGAAGAGAAAACAACAACAGGTTCAGAGGCAACAACGAATTCTTCCTCTCAAACTGCTGAGGAAAAAGAAACCCAGCAGGAAGGAAACAATCTACAGAAAATTTCATCTCTGGATTTAGGTGTGGGAGCACCGAAAATAGGAAATAAGCCTGTAACAGCCTTATCCGGAACCGGTTATACCGGCGTGATAAAATGGAGTCCTTCGGTTTCAGCTTTTGCGGCAGATACCATTTATCAGGCCCAGATTGTGCTAACAGCCGCATCCGGATACTATTTTTCAAAAGATATTTCCCTGAAAAACGGGGATGATACCTTATCTTCTGTGAAAGTAGAAGAAGAAAAAGAAGGAAACAGCCTGTCTGTTACTATTCAATTCCCAAAAACAACAGCAGATTCCGGAAAAAATCAGGAAAATGGATCGACCCAGGAACAAAGCAGCCAGAGTACTGCCGGTACAAAACAGGGAGGAACAGGAAGTATGGGCAGCAGTGCCGGAGGATCAGGAAGTTCAGGAACTTCGTCTTCTGCCACATCCTCCTCTTCCCAGACTACTTCCTCTGGATCAGAGAATTCTGAACTGACTACAGCTTTTTCCCTTGCTAAAGGGGATACTATGTCGATTACAGTCAATGTAGATGAGATGGATATTTTGTCTGTTGCAGTTGGACAGAAAGCAATGATTACTTTAGATGCGTTAGATGGCCAGTCATTGGAAGGCCAGATTACAAGAATTGATAAAAATGGGACCTCCAACGGAGGGGTTACCAAATATCCGGTTGAGATTGAGGTGGCCAAAGAAGAGACGATGCTGGTGGGTATGAACGCTTCTGTAAGCATTATCATTGATGAAAAAGCAGATGCCCTTCTCATTCCGGCACAGGCAGTGACCGAAGAAGGCAATCATTCTTATGTGTATACGGAGAAAAATGAAAAAACAGGAGAATTAAGCGGAAAAACAGAAGTGACAACCGGATCCTCCGATGGGCAGAATATCGAAATTCTGGAAGGATTGGAAGAAGGAACACAGGTTTACTATAAAGTAATTGCAAAAACAAATTCTTCTGATAATTCCCAGACCGGTTTTGGTTTTGGAGGAATGGGCGGAAAAGGAGCTTATAATCCGACCGGTGGATCCAGACATTCGGGAGAATCCGGCGGCACAAAACCTTCCGATGGAAGTGGAGCAGGTGCTCCGCCATCCGGAAGTGAAGGAGGTGGCAGCCAGTGATCCAATTGACGAATATTTGTAAAAGATACCAGATGGGAGAAGAAATGGTTCATGCCCTGGACCACGCCTCTCTCCATGTAGAAAAAGGTGAATTTATCAGTCTGGTCGGCTCTTCCGGTAGCGGGAAATCCACAATGATGAATATTATCGGATGCCTGGATACGGCAGATGAGGGAGAATATCTTTTGGATGGGCAGCCAATCAAAGACTATTCGGAAAAAGAATTAGCCAGGATACGAAATCAAAAGATAGGATTTGTGTTTCAGAACTTTAATCTGCTTCCCAAAATGACGGCAGCAGAAAATGTAGAGCTTCCCCTGATTTATCAAAGAATTCCATCTGCACGAAGAAAGGAAATGGTGATAGAAGCTTTGAATCAGGTGCATCTATTTGAGCGACGCAGTCATAAACCAACAGAATTATCCGGTGGACAACAGCAAAGAGTTGCCATTGCACGAGCACTGGTCACAAATCCATCTATTTTTCTGGCTGATGAGCCGACAGGAGCTTTAGACTCAAGAACAAGTGAAGAAATCATGCTGTTGTTTCATGAACTTCATGAGCAGGGAAATACGGTCGTTGTCATTACCCATAACGAAGATGTGGCCAATCAGACAGACCGAAAAGTAAGAATCAAAGATGGAAAAGTCAGCGAGGTGGATTTCGTATGGTAATTCAGTCAATTAAAATGGCATGGAGCGCAATCGGCGGCAATAAAATGAGGTCTTTTCTGACCATGCTGGGCATTATCATTGGAGTAACTTCGCTGGTAGTTTTGGTTTCTCTGGTAAATGGAGCCACGAATTCGGTTACCGATAGTATTTCTAGCCTGGGAACCAGCTTGCTAACCGTTTCTGTCGTAGATGATAAAGAAAATCCACTGGACCTTTCCGAAGTCCTTGCTTATGCCGATGAAGCAGAATTTGCCGAGACCGCACCATTTGCCCAGACAAATGGAACGGCAAAAAATGGTTCAGAAAGCGGAGACATGACGGTGTACGGCACGACATCCGGATATGCATCGATTCGAAATCTGGAACTATCATCCGGCCGTTTTCTAAAAAAAGCAGACCATGAAAATCACACTTATGTGGCTGTGATCAATCAATATGGGGCAGAAACCCTTTTCTCGGGAAAAAATGCCTTGGGACAGACATTTTTGCTGGATGGAAGAAAGTTTCAGGTAGTCGGAATTTTAAAAGAGAAGGAAAGCAGCAGCGGGTTTAACAATGAGCGAATGGAAGCTTATATTCCATATACCACATTGATGCGTCTTTCCGATACTATTAAAGATGTAACAACCTTTTATGTTTCTGCAAGCAGTAAAACCGAAATGGAATCCGCAGAACGAAAACTGACCATGACCATGCTGGAACGATTTGGACAGGACGAAGAGGCATTTACCATTGCAAACAGTTCCGATATGATGGAGGCCATTGAAAGTGTAACAGGAACCTTATCCCTGATGCTTGGAGGAATTGCGGGAATCTCCCTTCTTGTCGGAGGAATCGGCATTATGAATATTATGCTGGTGTCTGTGACAGAGCGGACCAGAGAAATCGGAATCCGAAAAGCAATCGGCGCGGACTATAACAGTATTATGCTTCAGTTTCTCATTGAAGCTTTGATGATCAGCCTGATGGGGTGTGTCATTGGGATTTTTCTTTCCTGGCTTATTATTGTGATTGCGGGGAAATTTGTAACCTCGATTTCCTTCAGTCTTTCACCTGGCATTGTATGCCTTGCCGTTTGCTTTTCCATAGTCATCGGTGTCTGTTTTGGAATCTATCCGGCAGATAAAGCAGCGAAAAAGAGCCCGATTGATGCCTTAAGGCATTCCTAAAAAGATAGCCTTTTCACTCCGATTTTCCTTGATTTTATGACTCCATTTACGGATAATAGAGGTAGGAATGGGGTGATTTTGTGGATCGGGAATTGATTTTAAAAAGGCTTCGGGCTCAGATTAATATTAATGGTCATATTATTGGTGCGGTGACCGGCTCAGGAATGACTGCCAAGTATGCAGCCATGGGCGGGGCAGATTTTTTGCTGGCTTTACTTGCTGGAAAATACCGGGTCATGGGACGAAGCTCGATTACCAGTTATTTTTGCTATGGAGATAACAATGAAATGGTCATGGACATGGGATGCCGTGAGCTGATTCCTATTATTAACGATGTTCCGATTTTATTCGGACTTTGTGCCAGTGACCCTAATATTCATCTGTATGAATATTTGAAGGAAATCAAGGCAAATGGTTTTTCCGGTATTGTAAATTACCCAACCATGTCCCTGATTGATGGAAAGTTCCGGGAAGCCCTGGAAGAAGAGGGAAATACTTATGAGCAGGAAGTAGAAGCAATCAAATTAGCCCATTATATGGATTTGTTTACGGTGTCATTCGTGACCAATGAATGGGAGACCAGAAAGATGCTGGAAGCCGGTACGGATGTATTATGTGTGCATCTTGGGTTTACAAAAGGCGGCTTCCTGGGAGCTACCAAATACATTTCCCTGGATGAAGCAAGAAAGATTATCAACCGTCTGCTGTCGGTCTGCAATGAAGTCCGTCCTGACGTGATTAAAATGATTTATGCCGGGCCTGCGAATACTCCGATTGATATGATGTATTTATATCAGAATACAGAGTGTGAAGGATATATCGGAGGTTCTACCTTTGATCGGATTCCTACCGAGAAGGCGATTTTAAATACGACGCGGGCATTTAAAAGTTATGGAAGTCTGGATTGGAATGATCCAATGGCAAAATTGATTAACGGAAACTGGAATACGAGAGATTCGGTGGATTTTGTGAAACAGTATATTGAAGAACACTATATTGATGAGGTGCAGCTTTCCGATCTGGCCCTGGTAGCCCATGTGTCGCCCTCTTATCTCAGTACCCGATTTAAAAAAGAAATGGGAGTCAGCTTTTCTGAATATCTGGTACGGTTCCGGGTAAACAAAGCAAAAGATCTTTTGAAAAAAGGAAATATCTCCTGCAAAGAGGCTGCCGAAAGCGTAGGATACAAGGATTATGCCCAGTTTTCCAAGATGTTTAAAAAATATACCTGGGTAACACCGACTGATTATCGAAATCAAATATAAACACAAATTTCTATAATATAAATCCTATAAAAATAAAAAATAAACACAAGAAAAAGAAACATAACTACATTTACTTTTGAAATAAAAAACAGTAGAATGAATTTGTAACAAATGATTCTACTGTTTTTTTCGTGGATGTAATTTTTATTGGCAGGAAAAAGAAAGAGAAAGGAGCATGTAATGAAAACGATTGCGATTGCAGGTACCTTTGATACAAAGGGAACCGAGTATGCATATGTAAAAAGTCTGGTAGAAGAACTGGGACTCCAAACCTTTACCATTCATACCGGTGTTTTTGAACCTGTTTTTACCCCGGATGTAAGCAACGAAGAAGTTGCGGCGGCAGCAGGATACGATATCAATCAGATCGTAGAGAGAAAAGACCGGGCATTGGCAACAGAAGCACTTTCCAAAGGAATGGAAACATTAGTTCCGAAGTTATATGAAGAAGGAAAGTTTGACGGAATTCTTTCCTTTGGCGGTTCAGGCGGAACTTCCATGGTAACACCGGCGATGAGAGCACTTCCGATCGGTGTCCCAAAGGTAATGGTATCTACCATGGCTTCCGGTAACGTGGAACAGTATGTGGGAACCAGTGATATTGTAATGATGCCATCGATTGTAGATGTAGCAGGACTGAATAAGATTTCCAAAACAATTTTCAAGAATGCGGTTATGGCAATTGCCGGCATGGTCAGCATGAAAGATCAGTTTAAACCGGAGACCGAAGAAGCAAAACCCCTGGTTGCAGCGACAATGTTTGGCGTTACGACCCCTTGTGTGGATAAAGCCAAAAGTTATCTGGAGGAATGTGGATACGAGGTTCTTGTATTCCATGCAACAGGTACCGGTGGAAAGACCATGGAATCTTTGATCCGGGCAGGCTTTTTCAAAGGCGTTTTAGACATTACCACAACGGAATGGTGCGATGAGGTAGCAGGTGGCGTCCTGGCAGCAGGACCAAATCGATGCGGCGCAGCCATTGAGAATCAGATTCCTCAGGTAGTATCGGTAGGAGCCCTGGATATGGTTAACTTTGGACCAATCGATACTGTGCCGGAAAAATATGCTCATCGTAACTTATACAAACATAATCCGACTGTGACTTTGATGCGTACAACGGTAGAAGAGAACATTGAAATTGCAAATCGGTTGTCAGAGAAATGGAATCAGGCAAAGAGCAAGATGGCACTGATGCTTCCTTTAAAAGGTGTTTCCATGATCGACGGAGAGGGACAGCCATTTAACGGACCGGAAGAAGATCAGGCATTATTTGATACATTAAAAACAAACCTTACCAATGAAAATGTAGAAATCGTAGAAAGAGATATGAATATTAATGACCCTGAGTTTGCTCTTGAGGCAGCAAAACGATTGGTCGAGCTGATGGAAGGAAAGTAGATTCCGATATAAAACAGTAGAACGTAAAAAACAGAACGGTAATCAAAAGCATAGAACAATTTTAATCAGGAGGTAGAAAACATGTTAAGAAAATCAAGAAGTGAAATTTTAGCAGATTTTAAAGAGCAGGTAAAACAGGGAAAAATCTTAGTAGGTGTAGGCGCAGGTACCGGTATCACAGCAAAATGTAGTGAAAAAGCAGATGTTGATATGCTGATTATCTACAATTCCGGACGTTTCCGTATGGCTGGACGCGGCTCCTTATCCGGACTTCTTTCCTATGGTGATGCAAATAAAATCGTGCAGGAAATGGGCCAGGAAGTGCTTCCAATCGTAAAGAAAACACCGGTTTTAGCAGGCGTTTGCGGAACAGACCCATTCCGTATCATGGACATTTTCTTAAAACAGTTAAAAGATCAGGGATTTAACGGCGTACAGAACTTCCCAACCGTAGGTCTTATTGATGGTACTTTCCGTGCAAATCTGGAAGAAACAGGAATGGGCTATGGCCTGGAAGTAGATATGATCCGGGAAGCTCACAAATTAGATATGCTGACCTGCCCATACGTATTTGATCCGGACCAGGCAAGAGCAATGGCAGAAGCAGGCGCTGATATTCTGGTTGCTCATATGGGACTTACCACAAAAGGTTCTATCGGTGCTGAAACAGCAATTACATTAGATGACTGCTGTGTAAGAATCAGAGAAATCATCAAAGCAGGACGTGAAGTAAATCCTGAAATTATGGTTATCTGCCATGGCGGACCAATCGCAGATCCGGAAGATGCAGCTTACGTAATCAAAAACGTACCGGAAATCGACGGATTCTTTGGAGCATCCTCCATTGAAAGACTGGCTTCTGAAAGAGGCATGACAGCTCAGGCAGCTGCATTTAAGGCAATCCAGAAATAGGTGAAAAAGGCATCATCTGACATGATTATTCACTGTCTGCTTTGGAACTCGTAGCCGATACCTGAAAAAGTATCGGCTCCTCAAACAACGCAGCAGACAGTTACATGCCAGATGATGCCTTTTATAAATCCATCGGATGCATCGCGCAGTAGGTCATAGCCTGTACAAATGCTTCCAGCGAAGACTTACAGGCGGATTCGGTTCCGGCAAGAATTGCGCCGCCGCAGTTCCCTCTGGATGGTGGTGCCCAGAATTTCACTACTTTGGTAGGTCCTGCTTTTAAAGCCTTATCAAGAGCATAGACAGATTCTGCCGGTGGACCTGCTAAGTAAGCCAGGGAAGTGCCTTCCGGAACCTGCAAAAGTTCCTGATAGTATTTGCCGGCCTTTGGAATTAAATCAACATAGTAGGCAAGACTTTCTTCGTCATCCAGCGTATAAAGGAAAGGATGAGTTCTTACATAGTCCTGAATATAGTTCATCCCGCTTTTCACATCTGCAACTTTCGGCCCGGAAATCAGGGCAAAAATAGCCCCGCCGTATTTGCTCCAGGAGCAGGCATTGCCGCCATAGGAGGTTCCTGCAGAAACCACCTGAATCTTGGACTTCTTGGTTGCATCATCCAGTGCACAGTAAATCACATCATCGTTATCCGCTGTTAAAATACCGGCACTTTTATGGCCCTCCGGCATATGATACATCTTTGCAAATTCTTCATTCACATTTGGAATAATTTTCTGACTTAAAATCGATTGAGGAAGTTCCTTCCCAGGGTATCTCATTCTATTCCCTCCCAATAAGTAAAATGCTCTGTTTTCTTCTCATAGGAATTATCTTTTGACGTATAATCCTATTTTAAAAGATAAGAAAATGCATTGCAAGGGTAACAAATGTGAAGTTATAAGAAAAATTTGACAAAATAAAAAAACAGGACTATAATAATAAAGTATTCAGGAAATGCATATACTGAATATAGAATTTGATATCGCGGGGTGGAGCAGTCTGGTAGCTCGTCGGGCTCATAACCCGAAGGTCGTTGGTTCAAATCCTTCCCCCGCAACTCAAAAAGAAAAGCCGAAGAAGGCTTTTCTTTTTTTACATCGAACTATTTGTCTATAGAAAAGAATCGTGTTATAATAAAACTAATTGTAAATATGGATACGGAAGAAAGATTGGGAGGTAGTATGGAGATTAGGATACCGCAGCATGCGAACTATATCATAAAGACATTACAGCATTACGGCTATGAAGCTTATATCGTAGGTGGATGTGTGCGTGATGCAATTCTGGGCAAAGAACCGGCAGACTGGGATATTACAACTTCGGCAAAACCTCTTCAGATTAAAAGTATTTTCCAAAAGACAGTGGATACAGGATTGAAACATGGAACGGTTACTGTTCTGATGGAGAAAGAACCATTTGAAGTGACCACTTATCGAATTGATGGAGAATATGAAGATCACCGCAGACCGAATGATGTGACATTTACTACGAATCTGAAAGAGGATCTGATGCGCCGGGATTTTACAATCAATGCCATGGCGTATAACGAAAAAGACGGATTGGTGGATTTGTTTGGCGGCGTAGATGATTTGAAGAAGAAGGTCATTCGCTGTGTTGGAAACCCAGATGACCGATTTGATGAGGATGCTTTAAGAATGCTTCGTGCCGTCCGATTTGCGGCTCAGCTTGGCTTTGAGATCGATGCGCCGACCATGGATGCCATTCGAAGAAAACACGAATATTTGAAAGATATCAGTGCGGAACGGATTCAGGTGGAGTTAACGAAACTCCTTGTTTCTGATTATCCGGAGAAGATAAAGACTGCCTGGGAACTGGGAATGACCGGTGTATTTTTGCCTGAATTTGACCGGATGATGGAGACGGCTCAGCACAATCCTCATCATAAATACAGTGTGGGCGATCATACCATTGAAGTAATCAAAGGAACGGAGCCGGACAAGGTATTGCGGCTTTCTGCCCTGCTCCACGATGTGGGCAAACCATCCACCAGATCAACCGACAAAGAAGGAATCGATCATTTTTACAATCATTATAAGAAAAGCGGTGAATTGGCAGAAGAGATTCTGCGCCGTCTAAAATACGACAATCACACCATAAAGAGTGTGCGTCATCTGGTAGAGTGGCATGATTTCAGATGGGATGATGAATCCTATGCCGGAATGGCCAAAGTAAGGAGAATGGTAAGCAAGGTTGGAATCGACTATTTTGAGCCGCTGTTAAAGCTTCAGCGGGCAGATATTCTGGCCCAGAGCAGCTATTTACAGGATAAGAAATTAAAAGTACTGGATGAGGTGACAGCGATTTATCAGGAAGTGAAGAAAAATCATGATTGTCTGACCATCAAAGATCTGGATATTGATGGAGTCACCCTGATTCGTAACGGAATTCCGGCAGGCAAGCGAATGGGAATCATTCTGGAGCGACTGCTGGATATGGTCATCGAAGAGCCTAAGCTGAATCAGAGAGCCATCCTGTTAGAGCTTGCCAAAAAGATCAACGAGGTTTTGATCTATAGCTAGAAAATAAAAGAAAGCAGAGAGAAGCAGTGTCTTATATAAGGCGCTGCTTTTTTTGACTCATAGATGGGTGATTGTACTACGTGGGGACAAAATAAGTCCCATTTTGTAAAAAAGAAAAATCCTGTCGCACCGGTTGGAAAGAAGAGTACGACAGGATGGAGTAGAAAAGTCTTTTGAGGGGGTTAAAATCCATTCTTTCTTATTTTATTTTTTTAATATGATATAAGGAAAGGATACTAAAGAAGACAGTTGTAATCAGTTCTGCAAGAAAACAGCGGTATAGATACCCCGAAGGGGCAATCTCCTGTTTTTCCCTGTTGATTTCATAAAAATTTGCATCTGCTGTTTCGTAAATCATTGCAGTAAATCGATTTGCACTGTATGCGGCGGTTTCTTCTTATTATCTTAGGCTCTCCCAAACCTGAATAAGAAGGAACAGCCCGGAGCTGGGTTTTGAGTGATTTACTGATCTTTCCTGTTTATATGCTGTTTTCTCTCGAACGAATTGGAGACTGGATTCTTTAGCAGAGAAGGAAGAGACTCTCCAAAAAAACTTCCTCTCATTATAATAATGTCGTGAAAACAGAAAATATACAAAAAAACGTGAAAAACTTAGGGTAAATTTTTGTCATATGCTTATAGATACCTGCGAAAATAGAAAAAATGTGGTATATTAGAAAAATAAGGATGAAAAATAGAAATATTTTACAGGATTGATAAGGAAACTGCCGGTTGATTTTCATTGTTGAAATTCTTGTTCGCTTGGCATCGCGTATTAAAAAGCAGTTTCCTTATCTGCATATGGAATTTTTGAACCAGGAGAAAAAAAGAAACGATTGTTTCCAAAACCCAGCTGTCATTCCCTGGAAAAAAATGACCTCCTGTGAACATGGAAGAAGAAAAATTCCAAAAACCTCCTTCACTAATATAATGTCGTGAATTTGGAAAAAATACAGGGAAATTGAAAATTTTTTAGAAATTTTAGAATTCCAATAAAAAATGGGGTGAAAACCTGGGGGAAAAGGAGGAAAGATGGGAAAAATGAATATCCCAAATACAGCCACGTAATATCATGCAAATTTTTCGGAATTTATAAAAAGGCACCATCTGGCATGTTGATCCACTGTCTGCTTTGAAACTCGTAGCCGATACCTGAAAAAGTATCGGCTTCTCAAACAACGCAGCAGACAGTTACATGTGCCGGATGGTGACTTTTTAAATTCAACGAAAAATGTGCAATCATAATACGTGGCTGTATTTGGATAAAGATATGAAATTTGAAATGGGGCCTTACTTGATTTGGAAAAAAAGAAAAGGAGCTGTGCTCCGGTGGTGAAATCAGAATGATGTCACTGCTGGAATACAGCTCCAAATGTGCAGTTCATAGATTTAATTACTGCTGATGGTAAGTGTACTGGAATATACCGTTCTGGAATCGCTGTGGCTTCCAACCGTAGCGGTTACCGTTGTTTTGCAGCGGTATTTGCCGGCACTTAATATTTTGCTTTTGCTGTGGGCACAAAGCTTGGTGTCGGAAAAGGATTTGGAACTGGTAGTGCCGCTTACTGTTGACCAGCTTCCGGAAGAGTATTTTTGCAAACGGATGGTTAAAGTGCCGCTTCCCTTACCGACTAAAACACAATCACCACCGTAAGCGGTTTTGGAAATGCTGGAACCAACGCTACTAAAAACATAGGAAGAACGTGGCTCTATGGTATCCTCTTCTATTTCTTCACTGGCAAATACATTTAAAGAAAAAGTTAATGATAAAATCATAAAAAGTGCGATAAAGCGTTTCATTCTTTTTTCTGCTCCTCTATATATAGAGAGAGAATTTCTTCCAACTGTTCAAAAGGAAATTGACCGCTAATATAATAAATACATGTTCCATATGGCCAGGAAATAGCATTTATATTTTTATTGGAACTATAATAACACTCTATTCCATGAAAAGGCTTAACATTTAAGGAATCCTTATTTATTTCGATTTCATTGTGGAAACCCTCTTCGTTTTCGCCATAATTTTTAATAGAAATGCTAAGGATTTTCCCATTAGAGCTTTTAAAATCATACAAATACGAAGTTAACAATGCATTTTCAACTTCAGAAGATTCTAAAAACGTATACCCATTCGGCATATGATCCGGTAATTGCCCTTCTTCCATTTCAATGGAATCTAATGTTTTATCCGGAGCTTTTACTATCACCTGTTCGCCTTTATCTTCTACAATTAAACTGCGTACAAAGTCAAACTTGCCAGCCAGACCTTCCGAGTCTCCGAAGAGAAAGGTGCCAAAGAGTATGACCAGACAGGCTGCAGCCGCCGCAATTTTGCGCAGCCGCCGGGCGCGGTCCTGGCGGGCGATTTCCTTTGCCTCGTATAAGATTTTCTGGCCCAGGAAATCCAGCTTCTGCTCATCTACAGGTTCCATTTCCTTTAACTTCTCAACGCAAAAATCAATGATTTCAAAGTCGTAGTTAGAATCAATCTCGTCTCCCATACAATCTAATTCATAGTTTAATAGTTTCCTGAGATTTTCATGGGTTTGTAAATGATCATTTAATTTGTTTTCTGTATACAGTTTTTTTAAATATTCCCCTGAAAGAGACTGTTTTGAATGCATGGCGGCCTCCTTACTGCAATTCATCCTAGTCCCCTCTCACTAATATAATGTAGTGAAAAGGGATATTTTTACAGTTAACTGATATTTTCTTGAATAAATTGCCTGATTTTTTGTCTCAGCCTGCTTAGGCGTGTATTGACTGCGTTCTTTGAAATGCCTAGCTGTTGGCTGATTTCTTCATTGTTTAATTTTTTCTTATACCGTAAATAATACAGGAATTTTTCCTCGTTGGAAAGACTTTCATTCAGTTCTGTTTGAAAATTATTGATGAGCCATTCTTTGTAGACACATTCCTCTTCCATATCCTGTAATTGCGGGATTTCCCGGATGTCCTGGCTGTAGTCGGCATAGTTGTTGCGGCGGAAGGATTTTCGATTAAAGTTGTCTACCACGTTCCTGGCGGTGCGAATCAGCCAGCCTTTTGGATTCGTCTGAAAAGAGGAATCGTTATGTTTTTGAATGGCAATGACAAAGACGTCGTTTAAACAGTCGTAAGCATAATCTTTGGGACAGCCGGTATAAAGTCTGTTTTTGATAATATAAATCAATGTATCAGAGTATTCCTGATACAAATGGGATATGAACTCTTCCATTGTTTTTCTCCCCTCATTATCATTTGTAAAGTTTTCATGAATGAATGGGACTATTATATAGTATGTTTGCTAAAAAAAGCAATGGGATGTAACAATACGCGACAAATTATAAAAAAATGACGCAATGTGGTGGCTAAAAGTATGGAAAAACTGAAATTAAGTGGTATTTTTTCGGTTTCGGAAAAATCCTTTGCATATTTTGTGTAAGTATCTTATAATGTCAATTATAGTAGAACAGATAGAAAGAGAGCAGACTATGTGGATTGCAAAGGACTGGAAAGATTATGAAGTAATAGATTGTTCCGGCGGCGAGAAGCTGGAGCGCTGGGGAGATTATATTTTACTCAGACCTGATCCCCAGGTAATCTGGAATACGAAGAAAGTGGACAGACGGTGGAGAAAGCTGAATGCCCATTATCATAGAAGTAAAAAGGGCGGCGGCGAATGGGAATTTTTCGATTTGCCAAAGGAATGGAATATTCAATATAAGGATGCGACTTTCCACCTACAGCCTTTTAGTTTCAAACATACGGGATTATTTCCGGAACAGGCAGTGAATTGGGACTGGTTTGGAGATAAGATCAGGAAGGCCAAAAGACCGGTTAAGGTGCTGAATTTATTTGCTTATACGGGAGGCGCTACCATAAGCGCAGCCCTCGCAGGAGCCAGTGTGACCCATATCGATGCTTCGAAGGGAATGGTTACCTGGGCAAGAGATAATGCAAGACTTTCCGGACTTGCTGATGCCCCGATTCGCTGGATTGTAGATGATTGTGTGAAGTTTGTAGAACGGGAGATCCGGAGAGGTAATCACTACGATGGTATTATTATGGACCCGCCTTCCTACGGAAGAGGGCCAAAAGGAGAGATCTGGAAGATTGAAGAGAAGATTTTTCCTTTTATCGAGTTGTGTACAAAGCTGTTATCGGATGATCCGCTGTTTTTCCTGGTGAATTCTTATACAACGGGACTACAGCCGGCAGTTTTGACTTATATGATTTCTTCCACTGTCAAGAGCTGTTTTGGCGGTATTGTGGAGTCTGATGAGATTGGACTTCCTGTCAGCAGCAACGGCCTGGTTCTTCCTTGCGGTGCAAGTGGACGATGGGAGAGCAGATAGGAGATAGGATAGAAAGGAGTTTGGTACGATGAACATTTTAGTATTAAGTGGAAGCCCGAGAAGGAGCGGAAACACAGAGATTATGGCCAATGCTTTTGCAGAGGCAGCCAGAGAAAAAGGTCATGAGGTTCATGTCGTATATGCAAGCAAAAAAAGGCCTAATCCTTGTCTTGCCTGTGGATATTGCAGAGAACATGACGGGGAATGCATTCAGCAGGATGATATGCAGAGCATTTATCCGCTGTTAGACGAAGCAGACCTGGTTGTTTTTGCATCACCGGTGTATTATTTTAATTTGTCTGCACAGATTAAGATTATGCTGGATCGTTTTTATGCAAAAGGAGAAGTAGGATTCCATCCGACTCAGGCAATTTTGCTTCTGGATTCCCATTCTCCGGATGTATTTACAGGAGCGATTGCTGCATATAAAGATACGCTGAATTATTTAAAATGGGAAGACAGAGGGATTATTACAATTGACGGTATGACGGATAAAGGCACAATGGCAGATGATCCAAGACTGGAACAGGTCAGAGAGCTGGCAGGTAGCCTTTAAAAAATATAGATGAGAAGCGAGATGCTTTTCACCGATATTTGGGAGAGAATCGGACATATGATGAAGTAACGAGCCAGGTGAAAGGATAGAAAAAGATGTTTTTTATTATGGGCGTGAACCAGGGGAGAAAAAATATTCCGCATCATCAGCTTGTGATCTGCGATCGATGTAATCAGTACGGCAGATATGAAGTGGTTATGACATATATGTATTTTAGCTTGTTCTTTCTTCCATTGTTTAAATGGAAAAAACGTTACTTTGTAAAAACATCCTGTTGCCATAGTCTGTATCAGTTGGATCCTAAGATTGGAAGAGCCATTGCAAGAGGAATGGAAATCGAAATTTCTCCAAAAGACATGATACTGATTCAAAGAGGAACAGGAATAAAGCAGGAAAAAACGGAACATAAGTTTTGTATTCACTGTGGATATACCACGACAGAAGAGGATTTTGACTATTGTCCAAAATGCGGCAATCTGCTGGAACGAAGCGGCAGCAAAAGGCAGGAATGAAGAATAAAAGGAGAGAAAAAAAGATTCTCATTCCTGATTCGAAGGTTCGGATCGGGAATGGGAATTTCTTTTTGATTAAAAAGAAAAAAATGGAAATAAAAGAAAAAATTGATTGATATAATAATAAAAATGGTTTATAATAGAAAAAATGAAAAATAAAGGAAGTGAATTAAGCTTTACAGCTTATGGGAAAAACCCTATAATATAGGTAACATCCTATAGAAAGGGGACGGAAAGGATGATGGAATATATGCCGACAGACAAACAATATAATGGACAGTTAATCGATGAATATCATAGACTCGAGAAGATATATTATTTAGCTATTGAAGAAAAAGCATTTCACACAGCAAAAGTTATTCTTGAGGAAATGAAATACATTAAACTTAAATTACAACCGGTAGAGTTACCGGATTTGCCTCAATTACCGATGGAGTAAATAGAATTCTGGCTACTATCTATGCATGTGCATTATGCACAACAAAATAAATTAATTTTGTTAGAAATTCATATATTATTTTTGCGAGAGGATTTTGAAAAAAGCTTGCAAAGTCTATGAAAATCATGTATAATAGCAAATGTTGTGACATTGATAGCGATGAAGCGTGAGGTTGCTGCTGTTAACCCAGGCAGGTTTTCCGTGGAGCGAATGTCAAGTTAAGAAAACTGGCGACAAGTCACTGTACCATTTATTTTACAATCTACGATTGCGAAACGAATGCAAAAGGAAAGTAGAGACGCAGTGTGTATTTACATACAGGATACACACGGAGGAGTGGAACAGTCACCGCTTGTCGTACTTAAGATTTATGTACGAAAAGGAGGCGGCTTTTTTTATGGCAAGTCAAGTAATGAGAATCACACTGAAGGCATATGACCATCAGTTAATCGATGCATCTGCTAAGAGCATCATCGAAACTGCAAAGAAAACAGGATCTAAGGTAAGCGGACCGGTTCCGATGCCAACTAAGAAAGAAGTAGTTACTATTCTTAGAGCGGTTCACAAATACAAAGATTCCAGAGAACAGTTCGAGCAGAGAACACACAAAAGATTAATTGATATTATTGCGCCTACAAAGAAAACAGTAGAAGCATTATCTAAATTAGATATGCCAGCTGGAGTGTGCATTAACATTAAGATGAAAGCAAAATAAGTGAATTCCTGATGGCTGCCAAAGGATGGCAGCAGCTAGGATGATTGCCAAGGCAATCCGCTGTAGATCAAATTAGGAGGAAAATGTAATGACAAAAGCAATTTTGGCGACAAAAGTCGGCATGACTCAGATCTTCAATGAAGATGGAGTTTTAACACCAGTTACTGTTCTTCAGGCTGGCCCATGTGCTGTAACACAGGTTAAAACAGTTGATAACGACGGATACAGTGCAGTACAGGTTGGCTTCGTAGACAAGAGAGAAAAATTAGTCACAAAACCACAGAAAGGACACTTCGACAAAGCAGGAGTTGCTCCTAAGAGATTTGTGAAAGAATTTAGATTTGATAACGCAGAAGAATATACTGTAGGTCAGGAAATCAAAGCTGACATTTTTGCAGTAGGCGATAAGATTGATGTGACAGCTACTTCCAAAGGTAAAGGCTTCGCAGGCGGTATTAAGAGACATGGATTACACATAGGTCCTAAGACCCATGGTTCCAAGTATCATCGTCATGCAGGTTCCAATGGTTCTGCTTCCGATCCAAGCCGCGTATTCAAAGGCAAAAAGATGGCAGGACGTATGGGCGCTGAACAGGTAACCGTTCAGAACTTAGAAGTTGTTAGAATAGATGTGGAAAACAATGTTATCTTAGTAAAAGGTGCTGTACCGGGACCTAAGAAAGCTCTGGTAACACTGAAAGAAACAGTAAAAGCTTAAAGCTTTAAGGAAGGAGGAAATCACAGATGGCAACAGTATCTGTTTACAATATGGAAGGCCAGGAAGTGGGAACAATCGAACTGAATGATTCCATTTTCGCAGCTAATATAAATGAACATCTGGTTCATATGGCAGTTGTGAATCAGTTAGCGAATAACCGTCAGGGACCACAGAGTGCAAAAACTCGTTCCGAAGTAAGCGGCGGCGGAAAGACACGATGGAGACAGAAATGAACAGGTCATGCAAGACAGGGTTCAACAAGAGCTCCTCAGTGGACAGGAGGCGGAATCGTATTCGCACCAAAGCCAAGAGATTATTCTTTCAAACTGAACAAGAAAGAAAAGAGAGCAGCTTTAAAATCTGTTTTAACTTCTAAAGTAAATGATAAGAAACTCATTGTACTTGACGAGTTAAAATTTGACGAAATCAAAACAAAGAAAATGGTTGCTGTATTAGATAGCTTAAAAGTAAGCAAAGCTTTAGTTGTATTAAACGACAACGACGCTACAGTAGTAAAATCCGCAAGCAACATTCCAAATGTTAAGACTGCTCTGACAAATACAATTAATGTATATGACATCTTAAAATACGATACACTGGTTGTAACAAAAGATGCAATCGCAACAATCGAGGAGGTGTACGCATAATGGCAGATATTAAATACTATGACGTTATTTTGAAACCAATCGTTACAGAGAAATCTATGAATGATATGGCTGAAAAGAAATATACTTTCTCCGTACACCCAACAGCAAACAAGAGCCAGATCAAAGAGGCTGTTGAGAAAATGTTCGAAGGAACAAAGGTTGCAAAGGTTAACACCATGAACTGCCAGGGCAAGAAAAAACGCCGCGGCATGGTATACGGAAGAACCGCTAAGACGAAGAAAGCTATCGTAACATTAACAGAGGATAGCGCAGATATTGAGATTTTCCAGGGACTGTAAGCCGTTAGAGGGAAAATCAAACCTTATATGCATCTAAGCATGATAACAAATAGAATTGAAAGGAGAAAGAGTAATGGGAATCAAAACTTATAACCCATATACACCTTCCAGAAGACATATGACCGGATCTGATTTCTCTGAGATTACAAAATCCACACCTGAGAAATCCTTAACAGTTTCTTTAAAGAAAACAGCTGGTCGTAACAATCAGGGAAAAATCACAGTAAGACACCGCGGTGGCGGATCCAGAAGAAAATACAGAATTATCGATTTCAAGAGAAATAAAGATGGTATTCCAGCAAAAGTTGTTTCAATCGAATACGATCCAAACAGAACAGCTAATATCGCTCTTCTGCAGTATGCAGACGGCGAAAAAGCATATATTCTTGCACCTAACAAATTAAAAGTTGGAATGACAATCATGAACGGTGCTGACGCCGAAGTTAAAATCGGAAACGCACTTCCACTGACAAACATTCCGGTAGGTACAGAAATCCACAACATTGAGTTATATCCAGGAAAAGGCGGACAGTTAGTTCGTTCCGCAGGAAACTCTGCTCAGTTAATGGCGAAAGAAGGCAAATATGCCACAGTTAGACTTCCATCCGGAGAGATGAGACTTGTTCCTGTTGTTTGCCGTGCTACAGTAGGCCAGGTAGGAAACATCGAACACGACCTGATCAACGTTGGTAAAGCTGGTCGTAAACGTCATATGGGTATCCGCCCAACAGTTCGTGGTTCCGTTATGAACCCTAATGACCATCCACATGGTGGTGGTGAAGGTAAGACTGGTATCGGTCGTCCAGGCCCATGTACTCCTTGGGGTAAACCAGCACTTGGCTTAAAGACAAGAAAGAAAAACAAACAGTCCAACAAGCTGATCGTAAGAAGAAGAGACGGAAAAAGCTACAAATAAAAAGGAGGTTTAACACATGGCTCGTTCAATTAAAAAAGGACCATTTGCAGATGCAAGCTTACTGAAGAAAGTAGATGCAATGAATCAGAGCGGAGACAAGAGTGTCATCAAGACATGGTCTCGCCGTTCCACCATTTTCCCATCTTTCGTTGGCCACACATTTGCAGTACATGACGGAAGAAAACATGTGCCTGTATATGTTACAGAAGACATGGTAGGACACAAACTGGGTGAGTTCGTTGCTACAAGAACTTACAGAGGACATGGAAAAGACGAAAAGAAATCAAAAGTTCGTTAATGATAACTAATGTTGAAAGGAGGTTTCATCCATGGCAAAAGGACATAGATCCCAAATTAAAAGAGAAAGAAATGCAAATAAAGATACCAGACCATCCGCTAAGTTATCTTACGCTAGAGTGTCTGTAACAAAAGCTTGTTTCGTACTGGATGCCATTAGAGGAAAAGACGTGGAAACAGCACTTGGAATCCTGACATACAACCCAAGATATGCTTCAAGCTTAATAAAGAAATTATTAGAATCCGCAATTGCTAACGCAGAGAACAACAACGGCATGAAGAGAGAAAACCTTTACGTTGCTGAGTGTTATGCAAACAAAGGACCTACAATGAAGAGAATTCAACCAAGAGCACAGGGTAGAGCTTACAGAATCGAAAAGAGAATGAGCCACATCACTGTAGTGCTTGATGAGAAGTAATAAGGAGGGCAATAATGGGACAGAAAGTTAATCCTCATGGCTTGAGAGTCGGAATCATTAAAGATTGGGACTCCAGATGGTATGCGGAAGCTGATTTCGCAGATAACTTAGTAGAAGATGACAAAATCAGAAAATTTGTGAAAAATAAATTATACAGTGCCGGAATCTCCAGAATTGAAATCGAGAGAGCTTCTGACAGAGTAAAATTAATCATCTTTACTGCAAAACCTGGTGTGGTTATCGGTAGAGGCGGTTCTGCAATCGAAGCACTGAAAAAAGAAGTGCAGAAGATGACAGACAAAAAAGTATTGATTGACATCAAAGAAGTAAAAAGACCGGATAAAGATGCTCAGTTAGTAGCTGAGAATATCGCTCAGCAGCTGGAAAATCGTATTTCCTTCAGAAGAGCTATGAAATCCTGTATGCAGAGAACAATGAGAGCAGGCGCTCTTGGAATCAAAACTTCTGTATCCGGACGTCTTGGCGGTGCAGATATGGCTCGTACAGAGTTCTACAGTGAAGGAAACATTCCTCTGCAGACACTTCGTGCAGATATTGACTATGGATTCGCGGAAGCAAACACAACATACGGTAAAGTAGGTGTAAAAGCTTGGATTTACCATGGTGAAGTTCTTCCGGCAAAAAAAGAAAAGGAAGGGAGCGATAAATAATGTTAATGCCAAAGAGAGTAAAACGTCGTAAACAGTTCCGTGGCAGCATGGCTGGTAAAGCCACAAGAGGCAACAAAATTACTTACGGCGAATACGGTATCGTAGCTATGGAGCCAGCATGGATTCGCTCCAACCAGATTGAGGCAGCCCGTATTGCAATGACACGTTACATCAAGCGTGGTGGTAAAGTTTGGATCAAGATTTTCCCTGACAAACCAGTTACAACAAAACCAGCTGAAACTCGTATGGGTTCTGGTAAAGGTACTCTGGAGTATTGGGTAGCAGTAGTAAAACCAGGTCGCGTAATGTTCGAAATCGCTGGCGTACCTGAGGAAACAGCTAGAGAGGCTCTTCGTCTTGCAACTCACAAGTTGCCATTAAAATGTAAGATCGTTTCTCGTGCAGATTTAGAAGGCGGTGATAACAGTGAAAAGAACTAAATTTGTAGAAGATTTAAAAGGTAAATCCGTTGCAGAATTAAATAACGACTTAGTAGCTGCTAAGAAGGAATTATTCAATTTAAGATTCCAGAACGCAACAAATCAGTTAGATAATACAAGCAGAATTAAAGAAGTTAGACGTAACATTGCTCGTATTCAGGGAGCAATCACTGAAAAAGCTAACGCTGCACAATAATCCAGGAAGGAGGAATTGTCGTGGAAAGAAATCTTAGAAAAACACGTGTCGGAAAAGTCGTAAGTGACAAAATGGACAAAACAATCGTAGTTGCAATCCAGGATAACGTAAAACATCCTTTATATAAGAAAATCGTAAAAAGAAC
>JALEPU010000095.1 GCA_022766905.1 Lachnospiraceae bacterium | reverse complement strand
CCCTATTTGCTGAAAGTTGCTGGCAGCGCAAAGAAAGATACCGCACAGAACTCCTCCTAAAAGCAAATCTTTTCTTTCCTGTTTCGGGTTCTTGTCATGGAATTTTTCTTCTTTTCCATTTACCTTATTTAAAATAAAGATACAGGGAATCAATACCAGTCCTCCAATGATACTTCTTACCGAATTAAAAGTAAAGGGTCCTACATAATCCATTCCCACACTCTGTGCCACAAAAGCGACACCCCAGATCGTTGCTGTTAAAAGCAGCAGCAACGAGTTTCTCATCTGTCCTTTTTTCATGTCTTTTCCTCGTCCTTTGTCTAATTTTAGTCTTCCTGCAAAGCCTGTACCACTTTTTTCAGATCACTGCGGATTGAAATGTGCTGTGGACATACCTGCTCACATTTTCCGCATTCTTTGCAAAACTGAGCCTGTCCCTCTTCCAGTGATTTATAATGTCTTTTTCCTGTCGTATCCAGGTACATACTATCTTCATTCCAGTACTTAAAATTCGATGGAATATCAACTCCAAATGGACATGGCATACAATATTCACAACCTGTACAACGGCTTCTTTGTCTTTGTTCAATCAAATTTTTTACCTTTTGAATGACCTGCTTTTCTTCCTCATCAAGCGGCTTTGCTTCTCCCAGTATCGCAATGTTATCTCTGACCTGTGCTTCTTCTCCCATACCGCTTAAAATCACCTTAACCTGCGGATGGTCCGCTACCCAGCGAAGAGGCCAGGATGCAAGAGAAGCCTTTTTATCATAGTTCGTAAATTCTTTGCTGATATCTTCCGGAAGCCGAAGCAGGGAGCCGCCTCGAATTGGTTCCATAATCACGAGAGGAATCCCCAATTCTCCTGCCAGTTGACAGCCTTTATCCCCTGCCTGAAACTCAGTATCCATATAGTTATACTGAATCTGGGCAAAATCCCATGGATGGCTCCGAAGAATCTTCTCAAAGGTTTCATAATTATCATGAAAAGAAAATCCGATATGCCGGATTTTTCCCTGTTTTTTCAGTTCAACCAATCGTTCATAAACATGAAATTCTTCCATTTTAAGAAAACGCTCCAGGTCCAGAGCATGAAGGAGATAAAAATCCACATAATCCATCTGAAGCCTTGTTAACTGTTCCTCAAAATATTTCTCTGTATCCTCCGGTCCCTTCACCAGCCATACCGGAAGCTTGGTAGCCAGATAAAAGCTTTCTCTTTCATATTTTTTCAGATACTCTCCCATGAAAACCTCACTTTGTCCGTTTAAATAAGGATAAGCCGTATCAATATAGGTAACGCCTTCTTCCATGGCCAAATCCAGCATCTTTTCTGTCTGTTCTTTGTCTATTGTTCCGTCTTCTCTAAGAGGAAATCGCATACAACCAAATCCCAAAAGAGAAGGGGCGATTCCTGCTTTTTCCCATGTTCTATATTTCATATCCGTTCTCCTTTTTTCTTTTTCCCAAAAAGTATACCAAAAAAATTCCGCGGAATCAATCTCCGCGGAATGTATTGTGGGGAATTATTCAGTTTTTTGTCAAATAGATGTTTTTGCTACACTTTCAAACTTCCCTGATTCGATGCAAATTCTTAATTACCATTTTCAATCAGTTCTTTTGCCATTTTAATCAGCTCTTTTTCACTGATTCCATCAAAGGTAGAGAGCAGGTATTTTGTATGTTCTTCTGTCCAGCTCACATGCGTATAAGTTTGTGTTTCTATTTGATCCGCTCCTTCCGAAATGTAAAGCTCTCCCTTTTCCATCTGTTCTTTTTCTTCTTCGGTCGGTTCATAACCAACCGGCACAAATTTATAATTATCAGACTGGTAAAAAAGGGTAATTTCCTGATACTTTGTTTCATGACCGGATGGTTTTTCCGAATCTTTATCTGTCGGAGATAAATTCAAATAAACCGTCTTTCCGTCTCTTTCATAGGAAAAATCCAGTTCATCAAATTTTGTCACCGTATTTCCTGATTCATCCAACCCTTTCGTAAACGAGGTATTGGCTTCTTTAAACTGAAAACCATTTTCAAATGATTTTACCTCTTTTCCGGCGATTCCTGTTTTCTTTTCCAGATTTGCAACTTTTTCATAGGAAGTCACCGCCTTTTGCGGATCGGCCCCTGTCATATAACTTGCAATTTTCCCACCGGCCAACGCAGTTCCGGTACATAAAACACAAAGAATTGCCACTGCTCCTGCTGCTTTTTTCCATTCAAATTTTCTCATATTTCCTGCCTCCCTGCATGCTCTCATGATATCGGCTTTCCTGTCCGGTACGGGGATTTTTTTTGCCTCTTCCTGTACCGCTTCTTTCATCCAGTGATCCAATCTATCTTCTCTCATAAACTTACCTCCACGAATTCTCGTCTTCTTCCAATGCTTGTTTTAATTGTTTTCTTGCCTGAAATAATCTGGATTTTACTGTGGCAGTAAGACTTCCGGTAATTTTTGCAATCTCTCCCACAGAAAATTCATGGTAATAATACAAAAGCACAACTTCTCTAAGCTTTGGATTTAATTTTTGAATCTGTTCCATTAAAAGCAGGTTTCTTTCCGATTGAATCATTTTATCTTCTGAGGATTTCTCCTGCCCTGGTTCATAGCTGTCAAAAATATTTTCTACTGGCACTTCCCGGCTGGTTTTCCTTTTCATTTTCCAGCTGTTCCTGGTTAAAATCTGATAAAACCAGCTTTTAAAGCAGTCTGGATTTTTCAGCCCCGGAAGTTTCTGATAGACCAGAATCCAGGTTTCCTGCATCAGATCCCAGGCATCCTCCCGGTTCCCCATCAGCATCACACTGTATCGATAAGCTTCCGGCTGGAATGCATCAATCAGTTCTGACAAAGATAAGGGGGTTTCTTTTTGGGTCCTGGTCATCCGCTTGCTTTCTGACTGGCCGTCTATCCATTTTATGCCCTTCACACTTCCTTCCATGGCTCTTTGAATTCCTCCTTTCATCGACGCGTCTACTAATAAGAGACAAAAAAACAGATTTTGGTTTGAAAAACCAGAAAAAAATTTTTTTCTGGTTTCTCCTGTGCTATAATGAGACAGTGAAGCATTTCTATTACGATTCTAACAAAAAGAAAGGCCAAAATCAAAATTGACAAGAAAAGGAGGTATCATCCCTATGAATGAGACCTATCCGGTTCCAGACTCTTTGCAGCAGTTTTTTCGTGCTCATCCCAAAGCAGCTTTAGCTTTTTCCGGTGGAACAGACTCTGCCTATCTGCTTTGGGCTGCCCAAAAATGCGGTTGCGACATAAAACCATTTTTTATAAAGACAGCTTTTCAGCCGGAATTTGAACTCTATGACGCCGCATGCCTTGCCGATTTGCTGGATCTTCCTCTCACTGTCATAGAACTTGATGTTCTGACCGACCCAGTTATTGCAAGCAATCCTTCCGACCGATGCTATTATTGTAAACGTTATCTCTTTGAGCAACTGAAAAAAAGAGCGGATCGCTGCGGTTATGGAACGATTCTGGATGGCACAAATGCATCCGACGATGTAAATGACCGGCCAGGCATGAAAGCATTAGAGGAACTTCATATTGTATCTCCCTTACGTCTATGCGGCATTACCAAATATCAGGTCAGGGAATATTCGAATGAAGCCGGATTATTTACAGCAAAAAAACCTTCTTATGCCTGTTTAGCCACCAGGATTCCTGCCGGACACCGAATTACTTCTTCTGATTTGTCTAAAATCGAACAGTCTGAACAAATCCTCCATGATATGGGATTTACGGATTTTCGCATTCGCCTTTTTCATGGATGCGCCCGGATTCAGCTTCCAAAAAGCAGCTTTCAAAAGGCCCTGGATCAACGGGAACAAATTCTGCTGGCACTGAAAAGTTCATTTGAAGGAGTTTTTCTGGATCTGGAATCCAGGAAATCAGAATAAACCAAGATAAGAGAATCAAAACATAACAAGTCTTTATATAGATCTTCTTGTTATACATCAGAAAGGAACGACTATGAAAACACTTTATTTCGAATGCAAAATGGGAATTTCAGGAGATATGTTTTGCGGAGCTTTGCTGGATTTACTTCCGGATCCGGAAACATGGATTCAAAATTTTCAGAAAATCGGCATTCCTCATGTAACTCTAACTGCAAACAAACAGGCCAAATGCGGCATTTACGGCACCCGTCTTTCTGTTTTCGTTCATGGAACCGAAGAGGAATCCGAAGATGTCCACATCCAGCATGAACATGAGCATCACCACAAACATGAACATCACCACGACCATGGAGACGGCCATTCCCATTCCAGTCTGGCTCACATTACTTCTATCATCGACAGCCTTCTTGTTTCCGACAAGGTGAAGGAGGATGCCAAGGCTGTTTATGGTCTTCTTGCCCAGGCAGAAGCTACTGTTCACAAAACTACCATCAATGAAATTCATTTTCATGAAGTAGGTACTTTAGATGCAGTTGCTGACATTGTAGCTGGATGTATGCTGATGGATATCATAAAACCTGATC
>JALEPU010000076.1 GCA_022766905.1 Lachnospiraceae bacterium | reverse complement strand
ATTGATATATGGTCTTAAACGTGGAGTAGAAAAAGAAATCTCCGCATGAGGATATTTTTGTTGTACAAAGTACGCATGAAGACCGGTTGCATAAGCATCCTTCCGAAAATCATCCAGACCTAAAAGGGCACCAAAGGCAACACCTCTCATACCTCCTTTTAATGCACGTTCCTGAGCATTAAACCGATAGGGGAAGACCCTCTTATGTCCGGAAAGATGAACCTGCTCATATTTTTTTGTATTGTAGGTTTCCTGATAAACACTGACAAAATCTGCGCCGCACTGACGGATATAGGCATATTCTTCTGTATTTAAAGGATAAATCTCAATTCCTACTGTGGTAAAATACTTGGTTGCCAGTTTCACTGCTTCTCCAATATAAGGAACATCAGACATATGTCTGGATTCCCCTGTTAAAAGCAGAATCTCCTGAAGACCGGTAGCAACAATATTTTTATATTCTCTCTCAATTTCTTCCATGGTAAGTTTTGCACGATGGATTTTATTTTTGCAGTTATATCCACAATACACACAATTATTCTCACAATAATTGGCAATATAAAGAGGGGTAAACAGACAGACCGCATTTCCGAAGTTTCTTCTAGTTTCATACCGTCCCTTTGCTGCCATCTCCTCCAGATAAGGAAGGGCTGCCGGAGACAATAATACTCCATAATCTTCCAGAGAAATCTCTTCTTTTGCCAGAACCCGTTCTACATCTTTTGCTGTATAACGATCATAGTCATAATCCTCTACCATTTTCAGCACTTTTTCCATAATTGTTGTATCACTTTGTTCCATTCCTTCCATGTAAGTCATACAATCCGGTGTTGTCAATTTCATGTCTTTTTACTGCCTCCTAATCTCTTAAAAATCCTGTCAGCGGGCTGGATGCCTCTGCTTTATGGTCAAGCACTCTTCCAAGTCCGGCCAGATAAGCGGCTCTTCCGGCTTCAATGGCCAATTTAAATGCTTTTGCCATCAATGCCACATCATTGGCCGTTGCCACTGCTGTATTCGCCATAACCGCATCTACTCCAAGTTCCATTGCTTCACAGGCTTGAGACGGACGTCCGATTCCAGCATCTACAATCACAGGAAGATCGATTTCTTCTACAATCATCTTTACAAAATCCTTCGTCAAAAGACCTTTATTGGTTCCAATCGGAGCTCCAAGAGGCATGATTGCTGCAGCACCTGCATTGTATAAATCTCTTGCAACATTTAAATCCGGATACATATAAGGCATTACGATAAAACCTTCTTTTGCCATCAATTCTGTTGCTTTAATGGTCTCATAATTGTCCGGCAGTAAATATTTGCTATCACGTACTACTTCCACCTTTACAAAATCGCCGCATCCTAATTCTCTGGAAAGGCGGGCAATTCTTAAGGCTTCTTCTGCAGTTCTGGCACCGGATGTATTTGGAAGCAGGGTAATACCTTCCGGCATATAATCCAGAATATTTTCTTCTTTTCCTGAATTTGCCCGGCGAAGAGCCAATGTAGCCATCTCAACGCCTCCATTTTCAATGACAGCCTTTGTCATTTCCAGAGAAAATTTTCCGGAACCTAAAATAAAACGAGAATGAAATTCATGTCCTCCAATGATTAACTTATCTTCTTTCATGTTGTAATCTCCTTTGTAAAAAATATTTAAAAACCTGCAAAACATATTTTGTGGTTTTTCTCTCCTTATTGTTCTTCTCCCATTAAAAGACGAATCACCTGATTCGCCTGATGGGCTGCAACCAGATTAACTCTCGGGGCAAGCATCCCTTCTACTTCCTGATAATCGCTTTCTTCATCTCCACAAACATATAAGTGATTCATTTTTTTCACTGTTTGAATCCGGTTGGCATCCCCGATTCCCGCCATACCGGAAGCTGCAACGACAGGGATTTTTTCTTTGCTTCCCAGCATACCGGTAATAAAATCTGCTTTTGCGGCTGCATCATCCAAGGCCTCACAGACGACCTGGCAGCCGGAAAAGAAATTGCAACTATTTTCTTCTGTCACTTTTTCCGAATAGAGCTCAATGTTCAGCCAGGGATTTATTTTCATAAGATTTTCTTTTAATGCTTTGGTTTTTAACATTCCAATTTGCTCAGGGAAATACTGCTGACGGTTTAAGTTACCAGGTTCTACCCGGTCAAAATCCACAAGGACAAGGGTAGGAGTCCCTGTTCTTGCCAGCATCCAGGCAATGTTAGAACCTAAGCCTCCAAGACCGGCGATTCCAATCCGGCTTTTTGAAAGTTTTTCCAGTACCTTCCCCGGAACCCGTTCAAACATCTTTGCTTGTATTTGTTCCATGGTCATTTTCAGCCTCCGCCTACAAAACTTACAATTTCCAATTCATCTGCTTCACTTAAAAAGGCAGAATCATACTCTGCTTTGGGGAGAATTTCTCCATTTTTTTCTACTGCCACCCGCATCCGGTTATATCCCTGTTGCTCCAGCAGACTGCCAACTGTCATCTGTTCTTCTGCTTTTATATAGGTTCCATTTACCTTCATCGTTTCATTTCCTCCTATTTCACATGGTAATATCCCTGTAAACGAAAAAAAGGACACAAAATAAGCTCACACCCGAGGTGGTGTGCCCCATTTTATGTCCTTTCGACGTTTTTTATTGTAACACAGAAATAAAATATGTCAAGTTGAATTTCAAAAAAATCAGAGGATCAACAATCATTACAGATGATTCCTCTGCAGACAGATTCTATAGTCCTCAAAATATATAGAACGAAAAACTGCTGCTTTCTCTATCCATTCCCCCCAGAATGACTCGATAGAAAAAACAGCAGTCGGTCTGTCTCAGCTGTCTGAGACAGATGAAGTCTTTGCTACGTTTCGTTCATTCAAACATTATACAAAAACATATTTAAAATGTCAAGTCTTTTTCCATATTTTGACGATTCACTGTGGTGAAGTGCACTCAATGACTGTTATTTTTTCTAAAACGAATCTGCTATTTTACAGATATTTTTTAGCAATCTGAAAGAATTCATCCTCATGTTCTGGATACCAGTCTGCAAATGTCATATTCGCTTTTTCTACTGTCTCCCCAAGTTCACGTAAGAATACCGGAATATCTTCTTCTGTGATAACCCCCAGGCTTTCCCCGAATCTTTCCTGACCCATATGATCCGCTCCATTTACGTGAAGGGTAAAGGCCGGACATGGAGTACCATCTACTCTTTTTACACCGCCATGGAAGCCGATGGTTCCGATCTGATGAGTTCCACAGGAAGAAACACAACCGGAAATATGAATTCTTGGAAGGACTCCGTCTTTTAGATCAGAAGTATTAACAAGAATCTTTTTCAGCAAAGCCTGAGAATCTCTCAGTCCCTGCTGGCAGATGCTGTTTCCGATACATGCAACGGAAGACTCAATCAATGTCTTTGCTCCATCTTTTGTTGCTTCCAATACTTTTTTCGCCTCTTCTTCTGTCAGATTGATGATATAAACCGTTTCATCCGGTGACAGTCTTAATTCCACCTGATCCATATCCTGAACGGTCTCATACAAGGCAATCATGGAAGCCGGATTTGGAGTTCCTCCAATTGGATGATAGGATACGGTATAAAGGCCTTCCTGTTTCTGTTCCATCATTCTATCTTCCAGAGAAACTGCCTTTGTTCCTTTTTTCGTAATTTTAATTGGGGTTGCACAAATGCTTAAATCTTCTTCTTTCTGAACCTTTTCCAGTTCAGAAAGATAAGCATTTTTATATCCTTCTACGCCTAATGTTTCCTGCATATATCTGGTTCTGGCTTTTGCGCGATTTTCATAATTACCATATTTCATGAATGTATTGACCATGGCTTTGATATAATAAAGAATCTGATCCGGTGCAATGCCTTTTGCCACACAAACGCCCATTCTCGGATTGTTTCCAAGGCCGCCTGCACTGTATACATCGAACGTTCCTTCTTTTGTTGCAACAAAGCCCAGATCACGGAACGTAGCATGTACTGCATTGGCCGGTGTATTGGAAAATCCCACTTTTAATTTTCTAGGAAGTTTAATGGATCCAATGAGGGAAAGAAGATAATCGCCTGCTGCTTCTCCGTATGGAAGAACATCAAAATATTCTCCCTGCTCCACACCGGAAAGAGGAGATACCATCACGTTTCTTGGAAAATCTCCACCGCCTCCTTTTGTTACAATTCCATAATCCAAAGCTTCTTCCATCAGTGCATAGACTGTTTCCGGCAAAAGATCATGAAGCTGTACGGTCTGACAGGTCGTAAAATGAAGACGATTGATCTGATACTTTTTCAGACTTTTTGCAATAAATCCCAGTTTTTCTTTGGTCAGACGTCCGCCAGCCATACGAAGTCTTAACATGTTGGCATTGCCGCCTTTTTGCGCATAACTTCCAAAGCCTCCGGAAAAACCTTTGTATTCTTTCATTGAAATCTCTTTTTTATAAAATTTCTCTGTCATCTCACGAAATTGTCCTAATTCCTGTCTGAAATCTTCAATAACTCCCATTGTTCCTTCCTTTCTACGCGAACATTTCAATCGCCGTTTCATTTTGTATATTTTTCATTCCTGTTTCTTGTTTCTGTCCTTGATTTTACACCATTTTAATCATAAAATAAAATTAAGTTTTATTATACTACAATAAGTTATACTTATTGTTCAAAGGGGGGGGATTTTCTTTGATTGATCACCGACTGATTACTTTTTTAGAACTTTGTAAACAGATGAATTACACAAAAGCTGCTTCCGCTCTCCACATTACCCAGCCTGCAGTAACCCAGCATATCAAATATCTGGAAAATCATTACCAGGTTTCCCTGTTTCATCAGGAAGGGAAAAAGCTTTTCCTCACAGCCCAGGGCAAACTTTTGCAGGAAATGGCTTCCGCCCTTCTGGTTGACAGCCAGCGCATTTCCCGGATTCTTTCTGAAAGTCTCCAAAGAAAAAAAGACCTTCGTCTTGGTGCGACTCTCACTATCGGAGAGCACATCATGCCTGCGATTCTGAACCGGTATCTGGATGAATACCCTGATACGGATCTTACCATGTATGTAAGAAACACCCAGACTTTGCTTTCCATGCTAAACGACGGTTCCATTGATTTTGCGATTATTGAAGGTTATTTTGACAAAAGCCTGTATGCCTGGCACCGGCTTTCCAGAGAGCCTTTTATTGCAGTTCGCGGAAAAGACTATCCTCTGCCCGGTCATACTCTGCCTCTGGAAACTCTGTTGAAAGAGCGTCTGATTGTCAGAGAACCTGGTTCAGGAACCCGAAATGAACTGGAACGAATCCTGGAAGAAAATAATCTGTCTATTCAAAGTTTTGCTCACAGAGCTGAGATTTCCAATCTGGCTGCAGTCAAATCCCTGGTCAGACAAAATCAGGGGATTACTTTTTTATATGAGGCTGCTGCCAAAACAGAACTTCAGGAAGGCAGCCTGGTTCCTATTGAAATCGAACATCTCCACTGGATTCGGGAATTTAATTTTATTTATTTAAAAGATACTATTTTTCAAAAAGAGTATGATCGTTTCTTTGACTATTGTAAAAATATTTTATCTTCCGAATCAAAAACAGGAAATGATTTTTAGATTTCCAAAATATTGGGCTAATTTTAGCTGATTTTTCCTTATTATTATGGATTTTCTGTATATTTGACAAAATTCGATTTGTTATCTTGCATTACAATCTTATAAAATTATATAATGAAATTACAAGAAAATAGGTTGAATACATTTTATTATACGATATTTTGTAATTTATTTCTCATTTTACAAAAAATTGTCCCGATAATAATACTTGTTCAACTGCCATGTGAGGAGGAATGGCTTTTGGATGATCTGATTGCCGAATTATATGAAGAACTACGTGGATATCTGTTAACTTTGATTCGAAATCGTCTTTTTGAGGGCTGTCCGGATGATTATGCCTATGATTGTCTGAATGATGTATTTGAAATTGCCCTGAAAAAACAATCGGAATCCAGTTTTCAGAAAAATCCCCGCGGCTGGCTCATTATCACCGCAAAACATGTGGTAGAAAATTTCAACCGCAAGACTTTGAACCGGCTTACCTTTCATCAGATTGATTATGATCCGGACTGGCAGCCCGGCAAAGTGGATATGCTGGAAAATCTCACTTACAAGATTGCAATTGAAAAGAACATCATGGAGCAGATTAAGTCAGGACTTTCGCCGGAAGACGGCAGGCTTTTTGAACTGCGTTATATGAAGAAAATGCATCCCCGGGACATTGCAGAAGAACTTCATATTACGGAGAACAGCGTCAATGTAAAATTGACCCGCATGAAAGTACGAGCGAAACGGGTCCTTCACCGCTGTGTCAGCTAACCGGAGCAAATTTGCTTTCCATAAAAGAAAAAGCATCGTATCATCAGAATTTTTGTTTCCTGTCTTACGATGCTTTTCTTTTTTCACTTTAAGATAATGTTGGAATCAAATGCTTTTGACCCTGACATCATTGCTTTAGTCTTCTGCTTTTACCGCTGCTGTTTCAATGATAAATTTCACGCTTCCTGCCTGATTTTTTTCCATACCGGCAAAAGACTGATAACTTTCATCTGCTTTTTTTACTGCCTTCAAATGTTTGATTACATTTTCCAGGTCCTCTCCTGCCAGATCACGAAGTTTGGAAATTCCTTCCTCGTTAAATTCATTCATTCCTTCATCCAACGTACCGGCGCCGTCTTTTAACTGTCCCACGCCTTCCTTTAACTGGCTTCCGGCCTGAGAAAGAGTTCCCGTTCCTTTGGAAAGCTTTTCGGAACCTTCAGAAAGCTGACCTACTCCACTATTAAAAGTATCAATACCTGCACTTAAACTTTTGCTTCCGTTTACCAGTTTTTTTGCACCGGAATCGGCTGCTTTGGCACCGTTCTTTAAGTCCTCACTGTTTTCTGACAAAGTCTGGGCTCCCTGGGAAAGTTTTGTCAGGCCTTCCTGCAGCGAATCAATTCCTGTTGATAAATCTGTCATTCCTTTTAAAAGACTTTCATTGTTATCGGTTAACGCTTTTGAACCATCTGCTAAGTCTTTGACCCCTTTTGTCATCTGCGGAATCTGATTGGTAAGATCTGTTGTCTGCCCTGCAAAACTTTCCAGAACTTTTGCCTGAATCTTCATATCTTTTAATAAGCCGCTGATGGCAGAAACATCCACAGATAGATTCGGAAGCTCTGTTTTTAACATTTCATTTAACGTACTTTGGGCGTCTTTGGCTGCTCCTTCCACTTTGACAGAACTGATTGCTTTTTCAATCTGAGTATCCAGGTTCGGCACTAATTTTTTTGCCTCCGGATATTGTTCCAGTGCTTTATCCGCCAAATCCCTTAACTGAGACTGTACCTGTTTTGTCGCATTCTCATCGACCTGATTCAGTTCACTGTTGACTTTCACAAGGCTTTTCTGGTAACCGGTAAGGGTCTTCGAAAGTTCAGCCAGACCTCCTACTGCCTGATCCAGTTCTCCCAGGAGGGTCTGAAGATTTTTCGCATCCTCTTCCAGGGTGGAAGCTGCTTCATTTACCATCTTTAAAGTATCTTCATCCGGCAAAGTAACACCGGATAATGCGCCTTCCATCTTTTGAATTCCCTCATTTAAATCAGAGGCGCCTTTTGTATAGGCAGCCAATCCTTTTGATAAAGCTTCGGCACCTGCCTTTAACTGTTTGGTTCCTTCACTGGCACTTTCAATTCCAGCTGCCAGAGAATCCGTACCTTCTGTGTAAGAATCCACTCCTTCACTCAGGCTGGAAGTACCACTTTTTAAAGTTTTCATTCCTTCAGACAAAGAAATCGCACCTTTTTTCAGCTCCCCTTTTCTAGAATTTAAGGTAGTAAGTCCTTTTTCCAGTTCTTTGGCACCCTGATCTGCCGCATCTACCCCCTTTGTATAATCAGCTACAGAAGAACTTAAGGTTTCCATTCCCTTTAACAAATCTCCCGTTCCTTTTACAAGCTGGTTCGTGGCATCTGTCAGTTTGTTCAAATCATCGGACAAATCTCCTGCATCTTCAATACCGCTGATATCAATGTCATTCAGACTTCCGGATGTGGCTACCGTAGCAGTAAGGGCAAGTTCAAACTGGTCGGCTGTTGTAGAAACTTCGACATAATCCGGAATGGTAAGATCATCCAGTTTTTCATAGGAACCAAGGCTTAAACTATCTTTCAGCCCCGGAAAAGCTAACCCTACCACAATACTTTTATCTCCGTCGGAAATCACTTTTCCGTTTGTTACTTTAATATCAGAAAAAGTATCGGAAGGTAAAATCATCGCTGTTACCATGGTAAATGGTGTCTGAACACTGACCTTTTCCCCTTCCACGTCAACAGTTTCTTTTGTATGATTGTAATAGTCGAATCGAATCTTTACCGGCCCGCTCTGACCGGCAATCTGATCCGGAGTAACCTCTTTTCCGTTCAGGAAATAAGATACTTTCATCGATACGGGAAGCTCCTGATCGGATTCCCCCTGATAATAAATATCATTTCCTCCTGCTTTCCATTCCAGACTGCCATGGCCTTTTTCCGTAAAAGTTTCTTCCCCTTTTACATTTTTTATATTCGTTAGCGTTGAATAATCGTTTATCACATCGCTGGCATCATGATTTTGCAGCCATTCACTGACAGTCACTTTTGAGGACGTTCCATCTGCATCTGCATTGACATAAACCGTCTCTGTCTTATCTTCTTTCTTTTCTTCTTCCGCTGCAAACACTGTTGTCTGACTTCCAAAAATCAACATTCCGCTCATCACAACGGCCATAATTCCGGCCGAATACTGTTTTAATTTTTCCCTTCGCATGGAATAGCCTCCTTCGTTTTGTTCATATTTTCATTCTGTTTCCAAAATCCTGCTGTTGTTTTACAAATAATCGGATCAAAAATTAAGAACATGGCCGGTAATACCAGAATTACCACCGCCATACTGATCAATGCTCCCCGGGATAATAAGGTACAAATGGAACCGATCATATCCACCTGGGAATAAAGGGCAACTCCAAAGGTAGCTGCAAAAAAGCTGCATCCACTGGATATAATAGATAACATATTTGCCCGATGAGAAATTGCCACCGCTTCCTTTTTGCTCTTTCCTTTCATCCGTTCTTTTTGATATCTGCCGGTCATTAAAATTGCATAGTCAACCGTAGCTCCCAGCTGAATTGTTCCGATTACAATGCTGGCTACAAAAGGAAGACTAATGTTTTGATAATATGGAATGGCCATGTTCACTGTAATTGCGAACTCAATGACTGCTACCAAAATCACAGGCAAAGAGATGGACTTAAACAAAAATAAAATAATCACAAAAATAGCTGCAACGGAAATAAGATTGACATTTTTTAAATCCACATTTGTAACATCTTCCAGGTCCTTCATCATCGGAGCCTCTCCAATGATCATGGCATCTTTATCGTAAGATTTGACTACCTTATCGATGGATCCAATCTGTTTATTTACTTTAGGGGTTGCGGCTTCATATTCCGAGCAAATAAAGGCCAGTTCATAATTGTCACTTTGAAGCATGGTTTTTACGTCATCCGGAATCATGGAATCGGGAATCGAAGGGCCAATCAGAGAATTCAGGCTAATGGCCCATTTTACTCCTTCCACCTCTTCCACATCTTTTAACATATTCCGCTTTTCTTTTCCATCCAGATTTTTATCCATCATAACCATATGAACCGTACTCATATCAAAATCTTTTGATAATTTTTCATTGGCCACGTTACTGGATAACGTATCAGGAAGAGACTGTGCAATATTGTAATAAATTCCGGTATGGTTGTTTCCATAAATTGCCGGAACCAATAATACAAGGAAAAGAACCAGCCATACTTTATTGTGTCTGGTAATAAAATCCGATGCCCGGTCCACACTTGAAATCAATGGACGATGTTTGGTCTTCTCAATTGGCTTATCAAAAATCAGGATCATTGCCGGAAGAAGTGTGACACAACAAATCACTCCAATGACAACACCTTTTGCCATTACAATTCCCAGATCCCGGCCAAGTCGAAACGTCATAAAGCACAAAGCAAAGAAGCCTGCAATGGTGGTAATCGAGCTTCCAACAATTGATTTAAATGTATTGGCTATGGCATGACCCATTGCTCTGTTCTTATCCTCCGGAAATCGAAGTTTATTTTCCTCATAACTATTTAAAAGGAAAATAGAATAGTCCATTGTAACACCAAGCTGTAATACTGCAGTCAGTGCCTTTGTGATATAGGAAATCTCTCCTAGAAAGACATTGCTTCCCAGATTATATAAAATAGAAACTCCTATACTGATCAGAAAAAAGACCGGAACCAGGAAAGATTCTGATACCAACTCTAACACCAGAAAGGAAAGAACCGCTGCAATTGCCACGTAAGCCGGAAGTTCTTTCAGTGCCAGATTTTTAATATCTGTGACAATTCCTGTCATACCGCTGATATAGCATTGTTTATCCGCAATCTTTCTCATCTGGGCAATGGCTTCCATTGCCTCATCCGAAGAAGTCGTATTGTCGAACAGTGCAATCATCATGGTTGCATCTCCATGGAAAAAAGAGTTCCTTAAATCTTCCGGCAGCATTTCCACAGGAAGGGAAAGATCCGCTGCATCATCGTACCAGAGTACGTCTTTCACATGGGGTACCTGGCTAAACTTCTCTTCCAGTTTCTGAACGTCTTTTAACTCCATGTCTTCTACCACAACCATGGAAAAAGCACCCATGCCAAATTCATCCACCAGAATATCCTGCCCTTTGATCGTCTCCAGGCTGTCGGGCAGATAACTTAATAAATCGTAATTGATTCTTGTCTTTGAAATTCCTATCACAGAAGGAACCAGGAGCAATAATCCAAGCAGCAAAATCAGATACTTATGTTTTGCGATCCATTTTCCTACTTTTACCAATCACATCATCCCCTATCTACTTTATTTTCTTTCACTTCCTCATTATATGCAGAAAATGACTATTGGTCAATATTCAAAACTCCCAATAATTTAGGCGAGTAAAAAATGAATTTTGGTCATTTTTAACCTATTGACATTTTCTTGTATTTTAGAAATAATAAAACTAAAAAACATTCTATTGAGAGAAAAGTATCAGGGAATTTTGGAGGCGACATAAGATGGGAAAATTAGAATTAAATAAAACACAAAAGAAAAATGCTCTACTCCAGACCGGATTTGAATTGTTTACGGAAAAAGGATTTGCGAAAACTACAATTTCAGATATTGTAAATCGGGCAGGGCTGGCGAAAGGCACTTTTTACCTTTATTTTAAAGACAAATATGATCTCCATGACAAACTGGTAGGACATAAGGCCAGCCAGCTGTTTGGCGAAGCCCACAAGAAACTGCTGGAACATCCGATAGAAGGTTTTGAAAATCAGATGATGTTTGTCATGGACTATATGATTTCCTGCTTTGAAAAGAATCATGCCCTGTTACAATTTATTGCCAAAAATCTTTCCTGGGGTATTTTTAAAAATGCTTTTGAAGAAAAGGTTCCGGAAGAATCCCAACAATTTTATCAGTACTACATGGAACAGATGGAAAAAAGTGACGTTTCCTGTGAAGAACCGGAGCTAATGCTTTTTACAATCATAGAGCTGGTAGGTTCTACCTGTTATAACTGTATTTTACTGCAGCAGCCGGTTACCATGGATCAGTATCTTCCTTACCTGCATCGAACCATTCATCAGATTTTTCTTTCTTTTACTACAGAGTCCATTTCATAAAATCAGGTTAAACAGAAAAAAGGAGCTGTACTCCAGACAGCTCCTTAATCGGCATTTTTGACACTATTTAGAAGTCTACTTCTGTACCATAGTATGTACAAGTAAACAGCTTCTCCATTGCAGCGGGATCTATTGCCCGTGGGTTCGATCCTGTACAAGCGTCACCAACTGCAAGTTCTGCAATTTTTCCAACTTTTTCCTTGAATTCATCTTCCTGAATGCCAAACTCCTGCAAAGTAAGAGGAATATTCAGTTTGCGATTGAATTCCTGAATTTTTTCACATAAACTGTTAATCAGTGCTTTCTCAGATGTTCCTGTAAGTCCCATTCGACGTGCAATTTCCGCATAGCGTGATGCAGCCACAGCATCCTTTGCATTGTAGCGGATTACATATGGAAGATAAATTGCATTGGCACATCCATGAGGAATATGGCCGGTAGAGAATGCTGCACCAGTCTTATGCGCCATAGAATGTACAATACCAAGTAAAGCATTGGAAAATGCCATACCAGCCAGGCACTGTGCATAATGCATCTGTTCTCTCGCATCCATGTTACCATTGTAGGAAGCTGGAAGATAGTCTAATACCATCTCAATTGCCTGTAACGCCAATGGGTCTGTAAATGGACAATTCAAAGTAGATACATATGCTTCAATTGCATGAGTCAATGCATCCATTCCTGTGTATGCAACCTGTTTTGCCGGAAGACCGGAAACTAAATCAGGATCAACAATTGCAACATCAGGTGTAATATTAAAATCAGCCAGTGGATATTTTACACCGGTCTGATAATTAGTAATAACAGAAAAAGCAGTAACTTCTGTTGCAGTTCCGGAAGTAGATGGAATCGCAGCAAATTTCGCTTTTGTTCTTAACTCTGGGAAATTGAATGGGATGCAAAGATCTTCAAAGGTTGTATCCGGATATTCATAAAATGCCCACATGGCTTTTGCAGCATCAATTGGAGATCCGCCGCCCATGGATACGATCCAATCCGGCTGAAATTTTGTCATCGCTTCCGCACCCTTCATAACAGTCTCAACAGAAGGATCCGGTTCTACGCCTTCAAACACTTCTACTTCCATACCTGCTTCTTTCAGATAATTTACTGCACGATCTAAAAAGCCCTGACGTTTCATGGAACCGCCGCCAACAACAAGCATTGCTTTCTTGCCTTTTAAATTCTTTAACTCTTCCAAACAGCCTTTTCCATGATAAATATCGCGAGGTAACGTAAATCTGCCCATAATAAAGTCTCCTTTTCTGTAAAACACTCGTTATTTTTTTAACGAATTCATTATATCACTATCTAGTCTGAAAATCAATATATTTTAGTGATTTTAGACAATTTTTTCACTGGAATGCACGAAAATAAATACAATCCAGACAAAAAAAGAAGAAGGAGAATAATTGACTTCTCCTTCTTCTCTAAATTATCTGGAAAATCTTATTTTATTTTTCACAAACATATGCTACGACCAGTTTTGCACAGTTCACAATTCCGTCCATATGAGTTCTTTCATAATGATGGGTTGCATCCACACCTGGCCCAATACATGCGAAATTAGGTTCCTGTCCGGATACTGCAGAAAGACTTGCATCTGATCCATAACGGAAATGAACATCTACCACATAGTCAATTCCTTCTTTTTCTGCCATAGATGCCAGACGATTCCGGAACCGGAAATCATATGGGGTGCGACTGTCTTTGGCCAGAACTGTTACTTTCTTTTCATCTGATGTATGTCCCGGACCAACGGTTCCGATATCCAGAGAAAGATGTTCTACCAGATTATCAGAAAACTGAGATACACCATGTCCGATTTCTTCATAATTGCTGATATAGAACTGGATGGTATGAGCAGGCTTTAAGTTATTTTCTTTCATATACTTGATTGCACCAAAGGCTGCTGCAACACAGGCTTTATCATCCAGATAACGGGCTTTGATATATCCATTCTCAAGAATTCTTGTTCGGGTCTCAAAGAAAACAAAATCACCAACCCGGATTCCCAGAGCCAGAACATCATCTTTTGTTTTTACATCTTCATCCAGTCGAATCTCCATCGATTCTTCATCTCGTAAATGTTCTTTCACTACATCAGAAAATACATGGATGGAAGCTTTTACCGGCAGATAGGAACCTTCATATTCTTTTCCATCTGCTGTTCTTACAACGAGGTTTTCTCCCTCGATGGAATTAAAAGAATAACCACCAATCAGGGAAATTTTCAAACGTCCATTCTCCTTGATTTCTTTTACCATTGCACCCAGGGTATCGATATGAGCTGAGATCATTCTCTGCTTCTCATCGTCTTCCCCTGGAAAATAACCAATCAACGCACCCTTTTTGGTATATTCTGTTTCCAATCCAAATGATTTGAATTCTTTTTCACATCGCTCCAACGCTTCATAACAGTCGCCGCCAGTGCTTTTGATTGCTAAGATTTCTTCCAAAAAATCAGACATATATTTTGTATCTAACATTGTATTTCCTCCAATTTTCCGGCTTGGTACCATCCAAGTCATTTATTTGCACAGATGACATGCTACGTAATGTCCGTCTCCCACATCAACAAGATCCGGTGTTTCTTTTGCACACTGCTCTGTTCTGAATTTACAGCGTCCACAGAAACGACATCCTTCCGGTGGATTGACAGGACTTGGCACATCGCCTTCCAGAATAATACGCTCTCTCTTTTCCACGTTCAGTTTTGCAATCGGAATTGCAGACAACAATGCTTTCGTATATGGGTGAAGAGGATTTGCAAAAATCTCTTTATAATCTGCCAGCTCAACGATTTTACCCAGGTACATAACAGCAATACGGTCACTCACGTGTTTTACAACACTTAAGTTATGGGAAATAAACAAATAGGTAAGTCCCAGATCTTTCTTTAACTGATTCATCAGGTTTAAGATCTGAGCCTGTACACTTACATCCAGAGCAGATACCGGTTCATCCATAACAATAAATTCCGGATTAATGGACAACGCTCTGGCAATACCGATTCTCTGCCTTCTTCCACCATCCAGCTCATGTGGATAAGACTGGGCAAGTCTTTGTTCCAATCCAACAATTTCCATTACTTCTTTTACCCTGGCTTCAACTTCTTCCTTGGAAGAATAGATGTGATTTACCAGAAGTGGTTCTGAAATCAGATCCTGTACACAAAGACGAGGATTCAGAGAGGAATATGGGTCCTGAAAGACAATCTGTAGTTTCTTTCTCATTTCCTTCATCTCGGCTGCATTCAATGTTACGATATCTGTTCCCCGGTAAATTACTTCTCCGCTGGTTGGTTCATGAAGTCTTAAAATGGCACGTCCTGTTGTAGATTTTCCACATCCGGATTCTCCTACCAGTCCCAGTGTCTCTCCTTTCTTGATAGAAAAGCTTACATCATCCAAAGCATGGAGCATTCCTTTTTTGGTTTTAAAGTATTTTTTCAGATTTTTTACTTCAATAATCGTCTCAGCCATTCTATTTCACCTCCTGATCTTTCTTTTCATACAGGAAGCAGCTAATGGAATGTCCAGGTGCTACTTCATAATGTTTTGGTACTTCTTTTGCACAGCGGTCACAGGCTTTCGGACATCTTGGATGGAAGGTACATCCCGTAGGAAGATTGGTCGGGTCCGGTGTCAGTCCTTTGATAACCTCTAATTCTTCCTGTTCTGAAAAAATATCCGGAATCGAATTAAACAATCCGATCGTATAAGGATGATGTGGATTTTCTTCAGTAAAGACATCCACTTTATCTCCATATTCTACTACATTGCCTGCATACATAATAGCAACTTTATCACAGATTTCAGCAACGATTCCAAGGTCATGGGTAATCATAATCATGGATGTATCGTATTTTACTTTCAGATCTTTCATTAACTCAAGCATCTGAGCCTGAATGGTAACATCCAAAGCAGTGGTTGGCTCATCTGCAATCAAAAGCATCGGATTGCAGGCAAGAGCAATTGCAATAACCACACGCTGTTTCATACCGCCGGAAAACTGATGCGGATAATCATTGGCACGTTCTCTTCGGATACCAACCGCTTCCAGCATATCACCTGCTTTTTCCATTGCTTTTATTTTGCTTGTCTTTTCATGAATTCGAATTACTTCGGCAATCTGCTCACCTACGGTCATAACCGGATTCAAAGAAGTCATCGGGTCCTGGAAAATCATAGAAATCTTTTCTCCGCGAATTTTCGTCATCTCTTTTTTGGATTTTCCAATAATCTCTTCCCCGTTAAATTTAATTGAGCCACTTAAAATCTTACCCTGAGGATAAGGCAGCAGGTTCATAATACTAAGCGCTGTTGTTGTCTTACCGGCTCCTGTCTCTCCTACAAATCCAAGGGTTTCACCTTGACCCACATTCAGGTTCAGATGGGAAACCGCATGAACAACACCACTGTTGGTATGATATTCCACAGTCAGATCTTTTACTTCCAACAGATTTTTTTCTTGTTTTTCCATATCTGTCACCTCTTATTTCTTTAATTTCGGGTCAAGGGCATCACGCAGACCGTCACCCAGAACATTCAGTGCAAAAATTGTTACTACAATTGCAAGTCCCGGGAACATGGTCATATAAGAATAGTCTCGGATATAATTTCTTCCTGATGAAAGCATAGATCCCCATTCCGGTGTTGGCGGTGCAATACCCAGTCCAATAAAGGAAAGACCGGCAGCAGTCAGAATTGCAAGAGCTACACCTAATGTTGCCTGTACGATAATTGGTGCAAGACAGTTCGGAATAATATGTTTAAAAATAATTCTCAAATCACTGGAACCTGCAGCTTTCGCAGCCTCAATAAATTCCTGATCCTTAATGGACAAAACGGAAGCACGAATGATACGGGCATAGTGTGGTATCGATGACAGACCAACTGCAAGCATCAGGTTAAATAATCCGTTTCCAAGAGCTGCTACAATGGCAATAGCAAGAAGGATCTGTGGAATAGAAAGAAGAATATCCATTAGTCTCATAATAATATTATCTACTTTATCACCATAGTAACCGGAGATTGCTCCTAAAAGGACTCCGATTACAACCGCAATTGCAACGGCTACAAAACCGATTAAAAGAGAAATTCTTGTGCCGTATACAACTCTGCTGAAAATATCCCGGCCAAATTCATCTGTTCCAAACAAATGTCCATTTCCAGGTCCCTGGAATGCCATCGTAAGATCCTGTTCATCATAGCCGTATGGAGCAATGAAATCTGCAAAAATTGCAATTAAGATCATTGCAATAATAATGATCAGTCCCAGAATAGCCAGTTTATTTTTGGAAAGGCGCTGCCAGATTTCTTTAAATCGTTTTAATCGTTTATTTTCTCCCATCTGTTCTACACTCCTTTCTACTTATACTGAGCTTTAATTCTCGGGTCTACAAATGCATACAGCAAGTCAACAGCCAGATTGACAAAACAGAAGGCAATGGCAATAATCAGTACGCCTCCCTGAACGACCGGGAAGTCTCTCATCTTAATGGAATCTACCATCAGACGGCCGATACCCGGAATGGAGAAAATGGATTCTGTCAAAATAGAACCTCCAAGCAAAGTACCGAACTGAAGACCAACTGATGTAATAATTGGAATCAATGCATTTCCTAATGCATGTTTTAAGATAACAACTTTTTCACTCTGACCTTTTGCGCGGGCTGTCTTGATATAGTCCATGTTAATAACTTCCAGCATACTGGAACGAGTCATACGGGTAAATACTGCGACTGACTGAGCGCCCAAAGTAATGGCAGGTAAGATCATGTGAGCAAAACTGCTATATCCGGAGGATGGAAGAACTTTTAATTGTACTGCAAAAAGAAGAATTAAAAGTAAGCCCAGCCAGAATACCGGCATAGAAATACCAATCAGGGCAAATACCATGGTAATCATATCAAAAATGGAATACTGCCGCACTGCAGATAGAATTCCAATCGGGATTCCCAGGCAGATTGCCACTACCATGGCAGAACATGCCAGTTTTACAGTTGCAGGGAAACACTGTGAGATTTCCTGGATAACCGGTCTTCTTGTTGCATAAGAAGTTCCGATATCGCCATGGAAAATTAATTTTCTCATATAATTGCCGTACTGTACCAGGAAAGGATCGTTTAGTCCCTGCTCTTCCCTGTACTGTTCAATTGCTTCCGGAGTTGCCGTATCACCAAGAACCATCTTGGCCGGATCACCAGGCGTAATATATAACATTGTAAATACGATAAAGGTAACACCCAGAAGAACCGGTATAAGCAAAAGCAGTCTTCGGATTATGTATTTTATCATATCTTAGCCTCCTTTGTTTAAAATAGGAAAGGGGAATCACCTGGATTCCCCTTTTGCATACAATCCTTCTATGCATCAGGACAATCAAAAATTATGCCCCGTCGCTGGTAAAAAGAAGTATTTTACTTAAATGTAATGTTGTATAATGTGTGATATCCATATGCAGTAGGCTCGAATCCTGTCAGGTTCGCCTTAGCACCAACTACAACTTCACCATTATTCAGATAAACCCATGGAGTATCTTCATTGATTGTAGCCTGAAGATCTTTATAAATCTGTTCTCTTTCTGCTTCGTCTGTTGTCACACGACCTTTTTCTAACAGTTCGTCTACTGTTGCATTGCTGTAGTTCGCATAGTTGTTACCAACAGCTCCATTCTTCTGGCTGTGGAATGGTGCATAAAGAGCAAGGTCAGGATCGGAGGACTGGCATGTCCAGCCTAACATGATTGTATCCTGCTCACGACGATCTGCTTTCTCAAGCAGTGCGCCCCACTCAAGTTTTTCGATTTCAACTGTAATACCAACTTCTTTTAACTGGCTCTGGATAATAGTAGCCATGTCAATTCTTTCCTGACGATCGTTGGTAGAAATTGTCATTGTAAGATTTTCAACGCCTGCTTCTTTCAGGAGTTCTTTTGCTTTCTCAACATTGTACTCATGTACAGTTAAAGAATCATCAAAGAATTTTACAGAAGGTGCTACAGGACCAACTGCTGCCTGTCCAAGACCTCTCCATACTGCATCTACTACACTCTGTGTATCGATAGCATATGCGATAGCCTGACGTACTTTAGGATTATTGTAAGGTTCTTTCTCACAGTTAAATGCAAGATATGTTGTCTGGTTATCAACTTTACGAATCAGCTGAAGATCGCTGTTTTCTTCTACACGACTGATATCGTTGGTAGAAATATCAAATGCCATGTCAACTCCGCCGCTTTCCAGTTCGATTGCGCGGTTTGTTGCTTCTGTGATGATTCTGAATGTCATCTTGGTAAGTTCTGGTTTTGTACCATAGTAATCTTCAAATCTTTCCAGTTCGATAGTAGCATTCTTAGACCAGCTTACGAACTTGAATGGGCCTGTACCTACAGGATTATTGGTATAGTTTTCGCCTTCTTCTGTTACAACTTTTTCAGAAGTGATACCAGCACCTGTATGAGCAAGACCTGCAAGGAAACCTGCGTTAGCAGCTGTCAGTTTGAATGATACTGTATAATCATCCGGAGTCTCAAAACTTTCAGGATCAATTTCACCGAAAATATGAGAAACAGCAGCGCTTTCCTGAGCTCTCTTTAATGAGAATGCAACGTCGCTTGCTTTCATTTCATCTCCGTTGTGGAATTTTACACCTTCTCTTAAATGGAAAGTAAAGGTAAGTCCATCATCGGATACTTCCCAGCTTTCTGCCAGCATAGGAACTACATTACCGTCTTTGTCCAGATCAACCAGGTTGTCATAAATCTGTTTCATAACATTAGATGAATAAACGTTATTTACTGCAACCGGGTCAAGGCTTGTCGCATCAGAACCCTGAGCAATTGTAAGGGTATCCTGACCAGAGCCTGAGCCTTCTCCTGATGCTCCTGTGGAGTCCTCTGCACCGCTGCCACCGCCGCATCCGGCAAGAAGTGTCACTGCCATGACAAGAGTAAGCAGAAATGCCATGAATTTCTTTGTGTTCATTATTTCTCCTCCTTTTCCTGATAAGCAAAAATAAGTCTTTGGAGCAATCCTGATTTTTTTATATAAACCGGTAAAAAACATGTTCATTTTATACAAAAAAACAGGCTGAATATATCAAAGCTTCAGCCCTATTGCCAATCACTTATCCATGCTTCTTCCTAAATTGTATTAAAATTATACCATAAGGAAGTCAGATACAACACCTTAAGAATCAGGAATTTTACCCTACAAATCAGTGATTCGAGCCTTCTTTTCTGAATTTTTGCGGTGATATTCCTGCATAGTCCCGGAATAATCTGGTAAAATGGTCCACCGTTTTATATCCCAGTTGTTCACTGATTTCATAAACTTTCAGATTCGTTTCTCTTAAGAGATGTTTTGCTGTTTCCATTTTATACTTAATTACAAACTGTTGAAAAGAACAGCCTACTCTCTGATGAAAAACTTTTCCAAAATAGTCTTTGCTCAATTCAAAATAAGCCGCTATTTTTCCAAGAGACAGTTCCTCTCCTGTCTCCATATATTTTTCCAGTTTTTGCACGAAAGAAAGTTCCGGATTTAATCCACAATCTACAAAAATCTTCTGAATCTCATTCATCTCTTTTTGAGTTTCTGTTTTTCCGGAAAGTTTTTTTGCTACTTTTTTCAGACACTCGTCAAGCTCTTCGTTTTGAATTGGCTTTACCAGGTAATCCATAGCTCCAAGCTGCATTCCTTTTCTGGCATATTCAAATTCGTTATAGGTACTTGCAATTACGACAGGAATATGAACAGATCTTTCTTCCAATGCTTCCAAAAGTTCAAGTCCATCCATTTCCGGCAGAACCACATCCAGCAACATTATATCAAAAGATTCTGTATTTAAAAGTTCCAGAGCCTTCTTTCCGGTCTCTGCTTCTGCTGTAATCGAAAATCCATTCTGCTCCCACTCTTTCATATTGCGGTAAATAAATCGTATTGCCAGTTCATCTTCCACAACCAGTACTTTGTACATTCTTTTCCTTCCTTTCAGATTCGATATCTTCCAGTTTATTCAACAACATTTGGACTTCCGAACAGGTTTTTTGAAATACTTCAAACAAATCTGCCAGGTCGTCTGTTTCGATTCTTTTCGTTTCTGTCTCCAGCAGGAGCTCCTTACAAGATCTTTCCAGCGGCTTCATAAATAAATTAGCACTGACTCCTTTTAAAGAATGAATCAGATCATGAACCACTTTATCATTTCCTTGTTCCAGCTGATATATAATTTTTTCTTTTGTATCTCTCTTATCTGTCAGAAAAATAGATAGCAATTCTAAAACGGCACGCTGATTACCTCCCAGCAGTTCCTGTATTTTCTCTGTATCAATATATTTTTTTTGAAAAGAATCCGGATTATCCTCCTGTTGCAAAGCGTTGTCCTCTCTCTTTCTGATCCTCTTTTTCCCACTCTGATCCTTTAAATAAAACTCTATCTTTTCTTTCAATATTGCCGGATTCACAGGCTTTGCAAGATAATCATCAAATTCTTCACTAAAAACCTTCTTCTCTAGATCTTCTTTTCGATAGGCCGTAAGGGCAAGAATCGGAATTCTTCTACCAACTGTAATTTCTCTTATTTTTTTTGCAAGTTCATATCCATTCATCTCCGGCATTCCAATATCCATAAAGATCAGGTCAAATTCTTCTTGTTTCACTAACGCCTGTGCTAATACCGGTGTTTGTGCTTCCAGTATAGTATATCCCATCTGAGTTAAAATTCTTTTTTCCAAAAAAAGATTTTCCGGATTATCTTCGACCAGAAGGATTCTTGCAAAACTACTGGTTACTTCTTCATTTTCTTCTATTCTTTTTTCCTGTGTTCCTTCTTTAAAATCCATAGAAAAAGAAAAACAGCTTCCTTTTCCTTTTTCACTTTTCACAGTCAGGTCATATTTTCCATCACTGGCCAATTGAATAATCTCTTTACAGATAGCCAGTCCCAGGCCGGTACCACTGTGCCCGATTCTTTTTTCTGTTCCCTGTCCGTACGGCTCAAAAATCCTGGTCAGATTCTCTTTTGAAATTCCACAGCCCGTATCCTTAACAGAAAAACTTATCGTTCCCGTCTTTTCCTCTGAATTCCAGCCTTTCTTTTGAATCTTCAAAACGATACTTCCCTGCTCTGTAAATTTAATACTGTTATAAAGCAGGTTCTGAAGAACCTGGTATAATTTAACAGAATCTCCATTAAGACGGTCCGGTATTTCATCATCCAAATCCACCTGGAGCTGTAAGCCTTTTTTCTCCGCATCATTTTCCAGAATACAGGAAAGTTCCCGTACCAGCTCTCTCAGGGAAAAATCCATATTCTCCAGTATCATTTTTCCTGCTTCTATTTTAGAATAATCCAAAATATGATTCAATACTTCCAGCAAATTTTTAGAAGCAAACTGAATATGTTCCACATACTCCTGCTGTTCTTCCGTCAGATTTGTTTCATGAAGCAGCCAGGTATAGCCGTTCACTGCATTTAAAGGAGTTTTGATTTCATGACTGAACTGTGCCAGAAAAATGCTCTTAAACCGGTTTGCTTTGTCTGCTTCTTCTTTAGCGGCCGCCATCAATTGCTCTGCTTTTTTTCTATGCTCCATTTCTTCATAAAAAGACTCGGACATATGATTAAAGGTTTTCCCAAACTCAATCAATTCTAAAGAACCGGCCGGATGTACTTTCAGAACAGTATCATTTTTGTTGTTCATCTGCGCCTTAATCTCACTGATGTAATGAAGCACCGGATACCAGAACAACCTGTGAAAACTGAGCAGGATTCCTCCCAGAATGGAAAAAGACAGGATAATGAAGATAATCTGATAACAGATTGCAACGATGGTTTCTTTTCGTCCTTCTTTCACCAGTTTATCCTGACGTTTATTCATGGTAATATTATAGGAATCCACCAGGCGATCAATTTTTTGTTTTGCAAATAGATAGTCATTATCAAAAAGCATGGAAATCGCTTTTTCCTGCATTTCGTTGACCGGAATCCCTGCAAGTTCCGGATTTTCCGGATAAGAAAGTACCTGTGTCACCCAGACATCCAGACTGCTTCTGTCAATATAAGAATCCTCTGTAATTCCTTTTGTATGAAGCACCAGCTGTATTGCCTGAATCTCAATCTCCATTAATTCATCGGATATTTCTTTTACTTTACGAAGATACTCTACCTCATCTTCCGAGGCATTTGCTTTTTCCATTTTTTCCAGAACTGCCTCCCGGGTTCTTGTTACATCTGCTTCTGTCCAGTAATTAAAAAAATGACTCATTTCCCCGGTCACCGCAAACGCCTGTACTTCTTTGTTCATATAATCTGTTGCACTTCTTAATTTTTCTCCCAGATCTTTATAATATAAACGGGATTCCTCAACTTCCTGCTGTCTTTCGATTGTTCTTTGCAGTAAATAACTTCCCCACAATCCAATCAAAAGTGACATAAAAAACAGAATCAGCGAAACTTTTGTAATACTTTTTCCATTTTTCATTTGTCTGAAATGATCTGTTTTTGTTTCCATTCCCAGTTCCCCTATCCTCTCTTTTCTTTCACACTTTTCTATTTTATTATGGCAAAGTAAAGTTGTAAAGTCAATGTTGCATGATTGGTTCTTTTTCTTAAATTATAAATGATTCGGGTTGCAAAGGCGTTGTTGCAAACGTGGTAAAAACTGAATAATTTCAACATTGAAGCATAGCTCATTCAGTATTTATACGCGAAAAGGGGATGTCCTGAATTACGTTTTCAGGACATCCCCTTACTCTCATGATACTTATTTTTATTTTACAATTCTTCTCACACAATTGACAGGACGATAATTTGCGGTAGAAACATGGATTCCGGTAGCTGCACTTCCTGCATGTACGACCTGATTATTGCCAATATAAATTCCAACATGGCTGACTCCGTTGATTGCCTCATAACAAATCAAATCCCCTGGCTGCTTATTTGCCCAGCTGACTCCGGTACCACAGGTACGCTGTCCAACAGAACTGTGTGGCAGGGTATAGCCAAAATTTGCAAATACAGACATGGTAAATCCGGAACAATCTGCACCTTTCGTCAGGCTGGTGCCTCCCCATACATATGGATTACCTACAAATTGCATTGCATAGTTTACAATGTCACTGCCGTTTACAGACGGTTTGGTCACAGATAAATAGCTGGTCATCACATAACAATAACTACCATTGTATTTTACCTTTGTCCAGCTTCCGCTGGTTCCGTAGCAGGTTACTGCCGTTCCTTTCCCATAACTTCCTACCTTTTTCCCGCTGGTCGAGGCAGTCGCACGAATATTCAGGGAATTTGCAGTCACATATCTGGTATAAGTCGATACCGATGCTATAGGCTTTGTAGCGGATAAATACTGGGTTAACACATATCGATATACTCCATTATATTTGACCTTTGTCCAGCTTCCACTGGTTCCATAGCAGGTTACTGCTGTTCCCTTGCTGTAGCTTCCTACCTTTGTACTGCTGGTGGAAGCTTTGGATCGAATCACCAGTGAACTGGCTGTCACGTATCTGGTATAAGTTGTTGTAACTACGGAAGGCTTTGTCGCCGATAAATATTTAGTCAATACATATCGATAAGTTCCATTATATTTTACTTTGGTCCAGCTTCCGCTGGTTCCATAACAGGTTACTGCCGTTCCCTTACTATAGCTTCCCACTTTCGTCCCACTAGTTGAAGCTTTGGAACGAATCACCAAAGAACTGGCTGTCACATATCTGGTATATGTAGTCACCGGTTTCGTAGAAGATAAATACTGAGATAATACATAGCGGTAATATCCCTGATATTTCACTTTGGTCCAGCTTCCACTGGTTCCGTAACTGGTCACTTTGGTTCCTTTACTATAAGTTCCCACTTTTGCACTGCTGCTAGACGCTGCCTTCCGGATGTTCAGAGCTGACGCTGTAACATATTTTGTCGTTGCCGCCTGCACATCCTTGGACTCCACTGTCATAATCAGACCAAAAATCAGGCATCCTAAAGCGAAACCATGAAAAAGATAATGTGTAATTGTTTTCTTCATGTGTCCTCCTTTTATGCTATCCCATAAGAAAGCATTTTCTGGATAGATATTCTCATTTCTTAATACCAATTTTAACACACGAACCCATTTTTGTAAACACTTATTATTATATTTGTAACATTTATGTAATATTTTCCACCAGTTCCCGCATTGAAAAACAGAGACACCCGGATTTATGCTTGCATAAAGATCTGGGGGCTCTGTTTTTCAATGGGTGGAGCGCCCTTTTATGAGCAAAGTTAGCTGCACTGCAGCGGGAAAGCGCCGTCCGGCGCCTTTGCGAATGAATGGGGGCTCGCGGGAACTGGTTAAAGCTCAACATTCTTCCACAAACATTCCGGTCAGTTCCGGAACCCCAAATCGCTCCGTAAATTGATCACATTTACATAAGAAGGTAAAGAAAATATGTCTTCCCTGATTGGATAAGGATTCATAATTCCCCTGACCCTTTGACAAAATCACATCCGCATGGTCCAGCAATTCCTTTGCTTCTTCAGAAAGCAATTCATACACCGTTCCCGGTACCGGTTTTCCATTGGAAACGACTTCTGCAACCTGATCCATTCCTACATAAACAGCATCTTCTTTTGTCGCATCATTCAGAACTTCGCCGCCTCGCACCATAACTGCTACTTTTAATTCAGGAAATCTTTTCTTCAGTTGTTCTACCAGCAGTTTATCTAATACAATCTCTCCGCAATTATCTGCCAGCAGTAAAAAAGTCTCTGCCTTCGAACATTGATCTAAAAAAGACTGATACGTGATTTCGTCTGATTCACTTATCTGGACTTTTGAAAATAATTCTAAAAAAATATCACTGTCAACCTGAGCCATGGCTCCAAAATCAATATAATTTCCAATACGAGCCAGGAACAAAGCTGTCTTTAACGGTTCTTCTGCCGCTTCAATCTGTTTTCGGATCTCATCTTCCATCGATAAAACCAGATCGTTGTACTGTTTTTTTATTTCCTCATAGGATTCTTTTTTTCCAACATACTGTTCATACACCTGGTCAAACAGGTAAAGCATATAAGGCGATGTAGCATCTTCCGGCCTGTGATCTAATAATTCTTTCATTTTTGCAAGACATTCTTTATGATCCGTTCTTTTTTCCTGTTTTCTGTATAAACATCTTGCGCAATTTTCTGACATACGCATTTGATTTTCCTCCACATATTCTATTCATTTCCTATTGATTATGTTCATTATATCATCGAAAAAATCAGAAGACAACCGGTGTAATATTTTCTACCAGTTATCTATAGACTCTTTTATTGGGTTGTGATATTATAAAATTAACAAAAAATCAACGTATTCATATCCAAAAATTATAATAATTGAATAAGCTAAAGGAGATGTTACTATGGATATTTATGAAAAGGTTGCGAAAATCGATACTTTAGATAATGATCTGTTAAAAGAACTTGTTGATGATATTGGATACGGCAGCAGAGGCACCATCAACATGGTTGTAGATTTGTTAAAAACAATCAAAGAAAGAATTATCCGGGGCGATAAGATTCGTCTGGAAAAAACCGGTGAAATCCTTACTTTAACATCTTTTGAAAAACTTCTGGAAGATGAATTTACCATGTTTGTAACCAAGGCTGTTTTTAAAGATAAGATTCTTCCTCACAAAGTTTTCTTCCAGATTGAAAATTCCGAACCGGGACTGGATCTGGTATATTCCGGTTCCAAAGAGAATAAACTATTCCAGTGGATTGCCGATATTGATGAAGAGTACTCTTTGTTAGAGCTGCTTCCGACTCATGTTGTCTACATTCGAAACAGCCAGACCAGACAGCTCCTTCCTTTTATTTCAGAAAAAGGAAATTACTATGTTTATTCTCAGCATGAAGGAAAAATCAAAGAAATTATGTAGAGGCATAAAATGTTGAAAAAGATACTGATGATAGCGACAGGAGGCACTATTTGCCTCCACAGAAAGTGAACAAGGCCTGACTCCCGGCATGACCGGATGTGGTGATTCCTGTAACAAAAAAACTACAATTATAAACCGACCTCCTAATCGTTAGATTTTGGTCTGACTTTAGGGGGCGGTTCTTTCTATTAAAGCCGTTCTTTCTGGTGAATCGGTTCTCTCTATTTCCCGTTATGTTTTTTTCTGCAAAGGACAAAACTGTCTCTATCAAATGTTCCACTTTAATCGGTTTTGGAATATCCAGTTTGTAATGCTACTTCATAGGCTGTTGCAACTTCATAGTTCGGCACATACGCTTTTTTTCTGTCCGCATCATATCCAAGATAGCCCAGATGAATTAGCGCAGTCAATACATCATCCTTGATTTCAACATCGTATATTCTCTAAAATTATTGAGTGCTGACTCGTCTTTTATCTTCTTAATCGGCAAAATTCCTGTAATATATGCTAATGCTAAAAATGCTTTGGATTCTTCCGATTTAAACAAAGAGTGCAGAAACTGTAAATACTTATGAACCAATTTTTTATCTTCACTGTTTCAAATCACACAATCCCATTCATCAATAATGATGACAAAAGGAATTCCGGTTTTTTTATAAATTGTCATTAATACATAACTAATACTGTCCTGATAGTCAAGTTCATCTCCAAAAACATTTTTTAAATCTTTGTAAATGTACTCAATAATCTTTTCAACAACATTTTCCTTGTAAAAATCCCAAATCGAGGATATATCCAGATGTATCACATTATACTTATTCATATTATTCTCATAATCAGGATTAGAAGCAATCTTGGTATTCTCAAACAACTTTGCAGAATCACTGCCAAGGCTGTAGTAGGCATCAATCATTCCGGCTGCATGAGATTTTCCAAATCGTCTGGCATGACTGACTGCAATACAGTTACTATTTGTGCCTAATATATTGTTTAGAAATTCTAAAAGCCCTGTTTTATCTACATATATCTTACTATTTTTATCACGTGTGAAACTTTCATTGTTTGGATTAAAATAGACACCCATTTTTTCACCTCTTCTCCTATTATCCATTATTTCTTATATCTTTACAATGGATGAGTCGCAAGATAAAAAGAAAGGTTTTGAAAAGTTTGTCCTTCTTTTTGAGTATAAAAATAACCCCAAACCACTTAAACAAGCAGTCTGGGGTATATTGACATTAATATATGGTGCTAAATTATTGATTACTCGATGATTGTAGCAACACGGCCTGATCCTACAGTACGTCCACCTTCACGGTATCAGAATAGCGTGTTGCAGAGTTTAAATGGTTATTTTTCGTTTGTTTTGTACGCAGAAACCCAGATTTTCCACTGTTTCCATGTGGTTTTTGAGGATTTTGTTATCATGTTGTTATCACGATCTTTTTTTACATAAAGTCACTCCATTCAATTTTACTTCCTGTTTGAAGATTGTAATTAAGTAGACCAATTTCAATACCCACAGAGGTTAAGTTCATAGACTTGAATTCACTTGTTTTCTTCCAAAAATCCGATAACTCTTCAAAACCCGGAACATACAATGAAATGTCTTTCTTTATTTCTTCTACTCCCATAATATGTTCTTTATAATACTGCAAAATCTTTTCTTCGTATTCTTGCTTATCATATTGAGCAATGCTATATTTTAAAACACCTTCATTCATAGCATTAAACTGATATTTTTCTGCATCTATTTGACACGTAGTAATTAATTGTTGAAAGTCCTGAATTTCAGTTCCCATATAATCATAAAATTCTGCCCTACTAAAACCCCTACTAAAAAGTCCCGCATATCTATTTCTAAATATTTCTTCTATCGGTTTATATGTACTTCCTTCTGATAATATCCCTGTACATCCCAAATACTGAAGATGCGCATATTCCATAGTTTTATTCATATTGTCCGAATAAAACACAAGTATTTTTGAAGTAAGCATTTCAAAAAATGCATTTCTATTCTTTACTTCTGGATGTACGATTCTAAGAACCGCAAGATGTAATGACAATAAATTCAACTGCGTACTGGTTAATTTAGGCATTATCTCTAATGCTTCGTCTAGAACTACTGTTTCCATATCTCTTTCATCTGCTTTTAATCGATTTTTCAACAACTCAATAAGTCTCTCTTTTAATGCCGGATCATTATTCTTTGCATATTCTTTTTGAACCTTAAGCAAAGTATCCTGAACAGCTGGTTCAACCAATTTTTCGACAGTATTCGGAAGCTCATTATAAATCATCGTAAATATATCATCTGTAATATCAGTTACCCTTTCGTCTATTGTTCTTTTTGCAATTTCTGTATACACGGATGAATTGGCTTTAAAAACATCTAAGGCAACCTGCCTCGCATCATTATAACTTAATCCTCCATGGTAATCTCCCATAACCTGTATACAACGAGAATTAGCTCCAGAGGTTTGGGTTACGATATTTTCAGAATTAATATCATTAGCAGAAGAAATGTTAACAGCTTGATCTTCTGCTCTTTGCTTATTCTTTATTCTTTTAATTACTTTTTTTCCTCCCCAAAATGATAATAGGGTCACTCCTATCCCACTGAAAATCCATTGAATATTATCATATATTAGTTTTCCAATTTCTCTTAATTCAATCATCTTATGTTTTTCTACTCCTATCCTAATCAAGCAAAAAATATTCTTACAATTCTGTATATAATTTAAAAATCGGATACACTTTAAATAAGTCTTGTTCTTCTTGCGACATTTGTGAAATTAGTTTTTCAGCCTCTCGTTTATTTCCTAAAAGAATATATCTTCCACATTCTTCCTGTTTATCCATGCTGTCCATTTTAGAAAGTGTATATACATCCGACTTATTCAGCAATCCTCGCCTTTTCTTTATCTGCATTCTGTTAATAATATATATATTTTTCTCTCCAAATAAACTTATCAGTTCCTCAAATAAATTAAATGCAATTTCTAATAAACATTGATTTTTTTCTTCATCCCCATCATATGCATGAATCAAATTAAGCCCAGACAAATTCATACTTTCTTCTGTCACGTTATTTATTTCCGCATCAGATATTTGTTTTGCAAAAATCTCGGCATCATATTTATATAGGTTTTTCATTACATTGCCTTCTATATGTGCAAACATAGGAACTCGATAATGTTTTTCTTCTTCATCAGTCACAAACAACTGATATTTCTTTGTATATATAGCATTAAATATTTCATTCTTCCCACCCTTATCATTTTTAAAAATGATTAATGGAACATATTTATTATCAACTATTAGATTGTATATATGAGCTTGTTCTGTAAATAAATCATTTTTCCGGCCTGATTGTAATGAAAGGATGTCTAAAAACTTTTTCATGGTTGATTCTGTAATTTCAGAAAATGGTTTTAAATACTCAAAATCAATCTGAGTTAATAACTTATCTAAATCTATAAAGAATTGTAAGTCATTACGTAATTCTTTTGGCATATGAGGATTTCCATAAGGAAATGTATGTTTACCGATAGTAATTTCTGTATATTCCATTGCAGAAAGCAAAAATTCCGCATCATGCCTTAATGTCTTAATGTCTGTTTTAGGTTTAAAAGTAAATTTACTTTTACTCATATCTATTTGAATGTTATCACTCGGAATTAATGTTATTTCTCCTTTAGAGTTTGAACTAATTTTATAAGAATCATAATATCGTTTTCCACCAATACATATTTCGTTTTCAACACGCGTCACCATATAATAGACACTTCCTTCATGCCATTCCAATGGAATCGAAAAAGGTGTTCCATCTAGTTTTGCATAGAAACTTACATCTCCCGTTCCAAGCCTTTTTATAAAGTCATATTCATTAGCTGCACCCACGACAGATGCAGTAATTTCTTTTACTTTATCCATATCAGCTTCTTTAATAGCATTTTGAACCAATTGTTCATGCCCAAAGCCTTGTTTTTTGCTTTCATTACTAAACTGTTTTACAACACAATAGAAAGTATCCGCTTTTTGTTCTAGTTTTACAAAAGTAATATTTATATTTTTTTTATTACCTTTTTTCTTGGCTTTTTCTAAATAATATTTTAATTTTATTGGAAATAACGAAGCATAAAATATTTCTCTTTTTCTTCCGTCTTTTGACATAAATATTTCAAAATATAATACCCCCCGATCATTAAAGTAAACTTCTAAATCTTCTAATGATACTGGATACGTTATATATTTTTTATTGCAATATTTTTCATCTTCATCTATATGTCCTTTTATCTGAACAGGAACTTTATCATCAAAATTATTCTTATCTTGACCTCCATTTACATTCTTATATATCCAAATATACCCATCCCAACTCATTTCTTTATCCATCGAATTGAATTGATGAGCCATTGTTTGATGATCATCTATTATATTTGATAATGCACCTATTGCTCTATCTTCTATTTTAGAATTAGATGGTTTATACATACAGAATCATGCCTCTTTTCTATTGTTATGATCTTATGTTATCCAGAATTATTGCAACATCTTCGCATACTGATAAACTCGTTTGAGCATTCCATCTTTATCATTACCTAATTCCAATTCCTGCTGTATTTTATTTCCAAATCCCATATATGTATTAAATCCAAGCATATATACAGCCATTGCCATAGATAATTCATCATTCTCCTCGTCATATAATGCTGCAATATTTCTCAATTCATCAATCACTGTATCATTCGGAATATTTACACTACCTTTTTCATTTACAACAGCGTTAATTACTTCCGGCAATGCCATACACATTTTATAAAATGCATCCTCTTCTCCGGTAAGAATTGCATAGAACTGATCCATACTCACACGGCGAATTAATCTATGCTGTACATTTTTTCCATCAACCTTTGTTGACCATTTAATATTCTGTGATTTCTTTGCAATAGCCTCAACCAGCAGGCATGCACAATCATCATCTTCTAAAATCTGCCCCTGCATTTTAATATACGTCTTTGCAGATGAAGCTGAATTCATCGTATTATGCTTATTCTTCATTTCAACATACAATGTATGAACAATGTCTCCGTCCGGCATTTGAATTCCATCTGGATTTCTGTAAATAACATCCCATCCGGTTTGCGGAACTTCGCAACCCTTGAAATACGAAAAAATGTTCTGATGAAAATATCCTATATCATTATTATTAGACTTATCTCTCTGCCGAAAAATCTCATTATTTACGATTTCTTCCCAGCTTGTACGATATACTGACTTATCAAAAATCAACTTAATTGGATCAATCAAATTACTATTAAAACGCTTCAAATCATACGATTCCAATTTTTCCCCATATTTCATAATTGTCGCACGTACATGCTTCTTAAAATCTTCTTCTGATATAAACTCCAACTTCCAATCCATTTATTTTCCCCCCTCTAATGCTTTATACATCTCCAATGCAATATCATATGCCAAGTTTACTGGAACTGCATTTCCTACTTGTTTATACTGAGACTGTACACTTCCACAAAACTGCCAATCGTCCGGGAATGTTTGACATCTCGCATTCTCACGTACGGTAAAAGGTCTTGCCTCCAGGGGATGACAACGCTCCGTCTGCTTCTGCGATGGAGAAGTCAATACCGTTAACGAAGGCTCATCCAAGCTCATTCTTCTTAATATTCCAGTTCTTCCACCTTCCATGTTCCAACAACTCTTCATATAAGCTTTTGCAATTTCCGGATCAATATCTCTCCAATATCCCCCTGGCGGAACAAGTTCAAATATTTTCCGCTTGTTCTCGCCATAAGGAACTCCTGGTCCTTCCGGGCAATCAAGCAATACATCTCTCAAAACAGGTTTATAATCATGTTCTTTAGGAAAAGAGAATGAAATTTTATTCACCAAATCATTTCTTATTCCTATCGTAATCAATCGTTCTCTTTTCTGTGGTACTCCAAAATCCCATGCATTGAGAACTTTCTTTTGAATCGTATATCCCGCCTGTTCAAAAATATTGCTTATAGTCGCATATGTCCTTCCTTTGTCATGTGTCAGCAAACCTCTGACGTTTTCAAACAAAAACATCTTTGGCTGAAGTTTCTGTAAAAACGTAGCATAATGATAAAATAAAGTTCCTCTTGCATCCTCTAATCCCAAACGTTTCCCTGCATAGGAAAATGCCTGACAAGGAGCTCCTCCTGATAATAAATCAAGTTCTCCTTTTTTTATTCCAAAATATTTTTCAAGATCTAAGCAAGAAATATTGGCTATATCATCATTAATTACCCTCCACTCCGGGCGATTTACTTTAAGAGAATCAGCCGCATCTTTATCAAACTCAATCAATCCTAAAGTCTTGAATCCTGCCTTTTCAATACCTAATGCAAGACCTCCTGCTCCCGCAAACAACTCGATAGTGGTAAATTCATTTTTCTCTACTTGAACTGATGTATCATTTTGAATTTCTACAATATCTTCTATTCTACAATTCAACGTAAAACATATCTTTTCAATCGTTTCAAAGGACACTGGTTCATTTTTTCCTAATCTTGCCAGTACATTAAAACTAATTCCTGATGCTTCTTTTAATTCTGTACGGTTCATTTTTTTATCTATCAGTAATTTCCATAATTTATCATAGCAAACTGCCATCTGAGTTCCTCCAAATTTAAATAATACAACTCATATTTTACCATATACCTATTTCATCGACAAGTACATTTCTCACTATATCGTTAGATTTCCTCTTTCATAGGCACTAACCATTATTGCCATTTGCATCCCTTTTTGATAAAATAAATATCGAAAAAGATTATTATACTTGTCAAAGAAAGAAGGTTTCCTATATGCCAAGAGAGTCTTCCATTGTCTCCAAAAACATGAGTAAAATCCATAGCAAAGATACGTCCATAGAATTACAACTTCGAAAAGCACTATGGTATAAGGGCTACCGTTATCGTAAAAACTAAAAGCACTCCCTGGTTCCCCTGACATCGTACTTACCAAATACAAAATTGCTATATTCTGCGACAGCGAATTCTTCCATGGGAAGGACTGGGAAATACTAAAGCTACGACTTGAAAAAGGTAAAAATCCCGACTACTGGATAAAGAAAATTGAACGCAACCGAAATCGTGACTTTGAAAACGATAAAAAACTTTTATTTCTCGGATATACCGTCATTCATTTTTGGGGACAAGATATTCTCAAGCACACGGATGAATGCCTTAAAGCTATTGAAGAATCCATTTGGGATACTAAACTTGCAGATTCACCTACCGAACTTGAATCTTATGAATAGATAGCCACTTACAAAAATGGCTATCTTTAATTCTCAGACAGCCATTTATTTCTTCTTATATCTCCATTCCCCGGTTTTTTGTCCTATTTTTCTTCCGCTGCATGTTATATTCGTCGTTTCTTTCTTTACTCCATTTCAATCTATCGTGTATTCCCTGTGGCATGTGCTCTCTCCGTTGTTTTTCTTCCAGTGCCTTTTCCATCTGAATATCCTTCTGCACTGCAGCCTCAATGATACTTTTTCCCAATACCCTCATTACCCGATCGTACCTGTCAGATATAATCTGTAATCTTTCTTTATCTGCCGATAACCGATTACAATACTCCCATGTTTCATCTACATCTTTCTGCAAATTATTATAATCTATCTTTAGTCGTTGATATTTGTTTTTCCATTTTTCCAATTCTTCTGTTACTTCCAGAACTTTTGCAGCCATCGTAGCAACATAATTTTTCATCTTTATAAATAACGGTTTTATCTTTTTATCCCGGTATGTAGATGCTCGTTCCAGAGATCCTGCTTCTGGTAATAACAAATCAACCTTTCCAAATTTTTTTAACTCTCTATCGACTTGATTCATAATTGGCTGTAGCTGTTTCTGTCTCTCTTCTATACTCTGTAATTCTTTTTCCGCCTTTTCTGCACGCTGCTCCGCCTGTTTCTTTTCTTTCACAGCTTGCTTCTTCTCCTGTTCCAATACATTAATGTCTGCCTTGGATTTAGCGATTTGTGCACTCAGCACTTCATTTTCTGCTGTCAGAAATTCCTTTTCCCGCTCCAGCGCTCTCACCTCTTTTGCGCGCTCCTTTTTCTTGTAATTATACACATCCAAATGCTCTTCATGTGTCCCTTTCCGTTCCCATTCTATCCCGTAACGCTCCATTATTTCTGCCAGTACTTCTTTCTCATTGTTTATCCACTGATTCAACTCGGTGTCATGCTTATTTCCACCTTGAAATCCCAGACTTTTTAATGCCTGCTTCAGGGAAACCCTTGTATCCATTCCTTTCCCTTTCCAACCGGTCACATAAGGGACAAAATCAATATGCAGATGTGGAGTGGCTTCGTCCTGATGCAGATAACAGCTAAATACATGAAGTGTCGGATTGCGTTTCTCAAAATCCTTTACATACTCATCCAACACCTTTACTGCAAGCTCCCCATCCTGTGTTCCGACAGCCATATCTTCACAATTTCCAATCTGGAAAATCACTTCATGGAACAACTTTTCCTGTTTTCCCTGACGGATCTTTTCATAATAGTTTGTAATCTGCCGATCCTTTCTTTTTCCTACATTGTATCGTTCCACAGAATCATCGAACAGCTCTTTGTAGACCTCTTTCAAATTTTCATTCTGGTAACAAATGTTCAGATGTACCCTGTTCGGATCAACATTTTCTGCTATAAAATCTCGTCTGTTATGAGCCAGGGAACCAGCTCCGACCATTCCACTGATGGTTCGTTTCATCGTCATGCTTCTCACCTCGCCTTCTAAAAACAGTGCCAGATATGGCACATACTTTGTATTTACGCCAGTCATTGCGCTTAAAAGAAATCTTCGCCGGATACGGCGGTTTTGTTACTTTTGTCAAAAGTAACGCAAAAGCACTTTCGACAGCCATACCGTCCATCAAAAGTACCCTTGCGCCCTGCCGGGGGCTATTCCTTCCGCTGGTCGGATTGCTTCTGCGTTAATCGTCTGATTGATCTATTCCGGTATTCTAGCCCGGATATATTCCAGATCTCCGCAGTACGGTGTTCCTACCAGATACCATTCCCTTGCCAGATTCATTTCCATTCTGGTCTGCACCCACTGATCATCAATCAGTACTTCCAGACATTCCCCACAGTGAAATCCTGTTTCAATCCATAAATCCGATGATAATAAACCGTATCTGTCATTGCTGCTGTTATAGCCTAATCTTCCTTCTCTCATTGTCATATACTCCTTTCCATTATCCTGCTGAAATGATGCCCTGATTCGGTAATGCCAGTTAGCTAAAATTAGAAAACAGGGCTGCTCTTGACGCATATAGCATTTACAGCAGCTCCAAAATATAAGTCCCTCTATCTGGAATGCTTCCTATTTGATAAATCAGATAAAAGGACAGCACTTTAAAGCAGATAGTCTGAAAAACTTCTGCTTGATAATATAACTGTAGGGAAAAGGATATTTATGCGGCACGGTATGTAAAACTAATCCATCTTTTTTTGATCACGCGTCGTTTATACTGTCGTTCCGGTTTTACTGGTGTCAAACTTCGGTTTATCAACTGTTCAATATTGTTAAACAAAGAATCCCTTAGATATCTTCTACAGCAATAGACCGCCATAGTAAAATTTACCCGGTATTCATATTTTTTGTTTCGCTGCTCCAGTACTGCATGGCTGGCAATAATCTCACAGAAATTGTACAAAATCAGTTTCCCAAATATTTCCTGGCAGATATACTCCGGATTTTTACTATGAAGGTTTGACATACCTATCGTATATTTCAGTTTTCGGAAAGATGTTTCTATGCCCCACCGCATTTTGTATAGAGTTTTCAGTTTTTCAGCCGAAAATTCTTTGCGGTCCAGATTGGTAATCAGGCATTCATAGTTACCATTTGGCAAAAGAATCCTGACAATACGGAAGGATAGTTCGTAAAAAGGATGTTCTGGATCCAAAAAATCAAAAGGAGAAGATTTTGCAAGATATTTATAGCCTTTTTCTCTTAAATATTTTTGCTTTCTTGTCATTTTAAGAGTGATGTATTCATCGAATTCCCCTTTTGATGGCAGGGAAAGGCTACCTGCAATACTTCCACTGCTGGTGACATCCTTTACTCTAATAAGATAGAAGAGGCCTTTTTCCTGAATATTTGCAAAAATATTGTAAGTTTCATATCCCCGATCTGCAATAATGATTGTTTTTCTGTCTCTCGGAAGATCTTTTACCATATGGATAAGAGCTGATGATTCATTCTCCTCATATGGTGATTGGATCAATGTATGTACATACCTGAAATCCAGCAGATTATATAAGGAATTAATGTGCAATTGATTAAATCCAAAAGTTCCACGTTCTTTCTTTCCAGGAAAATGTGTCTTTTTATCTTTTGGATCGCGGAATATATTCTGATCTGCCCCATCACAGGCAAGAAGTTCATAACCCTGGAAAGTTTTCTTAGACTTTATTTTTCCATTAAAAGAATGAAACAGCTTTTCCATAGTGTCAGGCTTTAGTTTATTTCTCTTTTGAATGTAGCCGGATTTTGAAATAGGAAGCGCAGAATTGAGTTTTTCCCGGTCTGCGTATTCACATAGTTCAACATCAAGGGCACTACTCCCTGATGAGATATAGAACTTTATGATATCAGAGAATTCCATTTTCCCTTTCCTTGAAAAATCGTGTCCAGGATTCTTTACGAAATCTTCCCTTTGCTGTTCCATTTCTGAAATAGCTTTAAAAAGAGTGTTACGAACGTAGTTTGCATAGTGATTCATGGCAAAACCTCCTAAAAATGTATATTCAAGAGGCTGCGCCGCAAATTTTGATGTATTTGTCAAGTGATTTTTATGTTTTGAAACATAGAAAAACAATGTTATCAATTGTGCATTATTACTATTACTTTAGGATACCTACTATTTTATTCCGATTTTAGCTAACTGGCATTACCTGAAAAAGGGCGCCCTTACAGCTGGTGGAGTACAAACGATGACATTTATTCCTGAAGGAGATGTGTATCGACTGATTACAAAGAGCCATCTGCCCTCTGCACAGCGTTTTGAAAGTTGGGTATTTGATGAAATTTTACCAGCAATACGAAAGACAGG
>JALEPU010000070.1 GCA_022766905.1 Lachnospiraceae bacterium | reverse complement strand
ATACTGTCTCCGATTTGTGCATTGGTAACAAAAGAAATTACTTCTTCCACCCGCTCTTCCTGTTTATCAATGGCCATAACTTCATGATTCAGTTCATGAAGCTTCATCGCAATGTGTTTACCAAATCTTCCTAGTCCGATTAATAAAATTGATTTCATCCTCATATCCTCCTACTATCCAACTGTAATCTTTTCCTTTGGTAGTTTAGACAGGTTCTTCTGCGTTCCGGAAAAAGCTGCAAATACCAGTGTCAGACCTCCCACCCGTCCTAAAAACATCAAAATAATCAGAATAATTCTGGAAACAGCTCCAAGCCCCGGAGTAATACCTAGAGTAAGCCCAACCGTTCCAATGGCTGATGCTGTTTCAAACAGGCAGGTCACAATCGGCAGTTCTTCCAGACGACTTATGATAATTCCCCCTGTCATACACAAAGTAAAATACATCAATAGAATGGTTGCTGCATAACGAATGGTGTTTTCCTCAATTCTTCTTCCAAAACATTCCGTATCTTCTTTTCTCTTAAAAACAGCAAAAAGATTAAGAAATAAAACAGCAACCGTAGTTGTTTTCATACCACCGGCAGTAGAACCCGGAGAACCTCCGATTAACATAAGCAGGATAATAATCATTTTCCCGCTTTCGCTGAATAAATTCAAATCGACAGTATTAAATCCTGCAGTTCTTGGTGTTACCGCCTGGAAAAGGGAAGCCCAGATTTTATTTCCCAAAGTCCATTCATTCCATTCCGGCTTCATAAATTCACCGAATAAAAAATAGCAAAATGGAAATAAAATCAAAATTCCCGTCATAATCAAAATCACTTTGCTTTGCAGACGATATCTTCTGAAATGAAATTTATTTCGTTTTATGTCGTCCCAGGTAATAAATCCGATTCCTCCTACGATAATTAGCCCCATAATCACAAGATTGATCCATCCATGACCGGAATATCCGGTCAGAGAAGAATATCTTTCACGAATTCCCATTAAATCAAAGCCTGCATTACAAAAAGCTGAAATAGAATGAAACAAAGAATACCAAAGACCTTTCCCTATTCCAAACTCTTTCCCAAAAACAGGAATCATGAAAATCATTCCCGTCAATTCAATCACCAGAGAGCATTTTAGAATGAAGCCTGTTAATCGAACAATCCCACCTACAGAAGGAGCAGAAATAGCCTCCTGCATAGTACTTCTTTGCATTAATCCAATCTTTCTCCCGGAAATCGTTGCCGCAGATACTGCGATGGTGACAACCCCCATTCCTCCTACCTGTATCATAAGAAGAATAACGATTTGTCCGAACCATGACCAGTAAGTTGCTGTATCATGGACAACCAGTCCGGTTACACAGGTTGCAGAAGTAGCTGTAAATATAGCATCTAAAAAAGAAGTCATCTGTCCGTTTTTTGAAGAAATCGGAAGCATAAGTAAGAAGCTTCCTGTTAAAATTACAAAAAGAAATCCTATAATAATAATCTGAGAGGATGTCAGCCTCCTCTTATGGATTGGATAAGTTCTCATAATATGTATTCTCCACCTTTTTCACAAATCTAATATTACTTTTATTATCCATTTTCCGTCTAAAGTTTGTATAAAAAATGAAAAGATGACATTAAGATTGTATAAAGACAATCAACCTTGTATAAAAAAAGAGATTGGAACATAGCTCACTCGTATCTATACGCGAAAAGGTGTTGTTGCAAAGTAAAGACGTCATATCTTTGTCCAAATACAGCCCATATAATATGATTGCACATTTTTCGTTGAGGCAAAGCGGATATTCGCAATTCGCTTCGCTACTTGCTCATAACTGAATAACTGCTTTGCAGTTTATCAGGTGGGGGCTTGTACCCCACCTGATACAAGTAAGTCCCTAACCACCACTTCATGCTTTGTATGTTTGAAGTAGCAGGTAGGGACTTACTTGATTCAGTTAAAAAAGGCATCATCAGACAGTGGATAAACATGTCAGATGATGCCTTTTCATAAATTCTGAAAAATTTGTTTTATATTATGGGCTGCATTTTGGACTTGATTGATCATCTTTATTTTGCAACACCCACCTTTTCTTTATTTCTTTTTATTTTCGTATTCTTTCAACAGAGCCACGACCATTCCCGATAAAGCAAGCAGACCTAATACGTTTGGAACTACCATCAATCCATTAAACATATCCGATAAATCCCAGACTAAGGTAACCTTCAATGTACTTCCGATTACTATAAACAGAATGACTAAAATCGTATAAACCCGAACGCCCTTATCGCCGAACAGGTAACGGACATTCTGTTCTCCAAAGAAGTACCAGCCAATAATCGTTGAAAACGCAAAGAAAAACATAATAATGGCAATAAAATTAGTTCCTAACTGTCCAAAAGTCGCATAAAATGCTGCCTGTGTCAACGCAATTCCCTGCGCCGGTGTCTGTTCCATCACACCGGAAGTCAGGATTACCAAGGCGGTCAATGATAAAATTACAAAAGTGTCAATAAAAACACCTATCATCGCTACCAATCCCTGGTCACATGGATGATCAACTTTCGCAAGAGCATGGGAATTTGGAGTGGAACCCATACCGGCTTCATTGGAGAATAAGCCTCTTGCCACGCCATAGCGAATCGCCTGTTTGATTGTCGTACCAACAACACCGCCAAAAATAGCTCCAGGTGTAAACGCATATTTAAAAATGCTGACAAATGCCGGGACAATATTTTGAAAATGAAAAATAATGGCAAATAAGGATCCTAAAATATAAAGTCCTGCCATAATCGGCACCATTTTTTCCGTTACGGAAGCAATACGTCCAATTCCCCCTAAAAAAACAAATGCAGCTAAAACAGCAACCACAATTCCTATCACAATCGTCGGAATATGAAAGGCCTCTTTGCAGGCCGCTGCAATGGAATTGGCCTGAACCATATTACCCATGAAACCAAGGGCTAAGGTAATAAGCAATGCAAATAAGGCTGCCAAAATATTTCCGAACTTATTCTGAAACGCTGCTTTAATATAATAGACCGGTCCTCCTGTAACCTGTCCATCCTCACCCACTACTTTGTATTTCTGTGCCAAAGTAGCTTCTGCAAAAATCGTAGACATACCAAAGAAAGCACTGAGCCACATCCAGAAAATAGCTCCAGGACCTCCGGTGGCAATGGCTGTGGCTGCTCCAGCTAAATTCCCTGTCCCCACCTGGGCCGCCAAAGAAGTTGCAAGTGATTGAAAAGAAGACATTCCGTCCTTTCCTGCCTTCTCTCCTTTTAG
>JALEPU010000067.1 GCA_022766905.1 Lachnospiraceae bacterium | reverse complement strand
ATTATTATTTTCATTTTTCTAAAAAAAGCGAAATAATAATACGGAGAAGGAGGGATTTGAACCCTCGCACCGCGCAAACGATCTACACCCTTAGCAGGGGCGCCTCTTCAGCCACTTGAGTACTTCTCCATATGCCTAAATCATAAAAAGTATGAAATTATTTGTTACGTTTTTTACAACGCTTGATTATTCTATCAAAACAAACCTGAGTTGTCAATAGATTTTCCTTACTTTTTTTTCTTTTTTTTTACTGTTTTTTTACATCATTTTATATCTACTATATATAGTAGAAAGTAATTTTTTCAATACAATCTATATCATGGAAAACTCCCTCAAAAATGATAACGAAGGAATTTTCCATTCATCTATCCTCTGGTCTGAAGCAGATTTATTAGATTTTTTTTGAAATATATTTCATTCTTCTCCCATTTTTTCTAAGAATGCTTTTGTATTTTCATAACAGTTTCCTTTAAATACTGCAGAACCTGCTACAAAAATATTAGCTCCTGCCTCTTTTATTTCAGCAAGATTATCCAGAGTAACTCCTCCATCCACTTCTATATCCAGATTTGTCATATTTCTTTCTTTTGCCATTGCTCTTAGCTCTCTGATTTTTCTTAAAGATGATGGAATGAATTTTTGTCCGCCAAACCCAGGATTTACAGACATAATAAGTACCATATCCAACTCCTCTAAAACATAATCAATTACAGACAGCGGAGTACCGGGATTTAATGCAACAGCCGCTTTTACACCAAGCTGTTTGATATGCTGAATGGTTCTGTGAAGATGGGTACATGCCTCTGCATGAACACAGATAATATCTGCTCCAGCGTTGACAAATTCTTCAATATATCGATCCGGATCCACAATCATAAGATGAACATCCAGTACACGATCTGTCATTTTTCGGACTGCCTTTAAAATCGGAAATCCAAATGAAATATTTGGTACATACATACCATCCATGACATCAATATGAATATATTGAGTTCCTCCATCTACGATTTTTTTAATATCTGATTCTAAATTACCCATATCTGCCGATAAAATAGAAGGTGCTAATTTATACATTTTATCTCCTCTTTTCTTTTATTTATATAAAGATACTGGGGACAAAAGCTTTTGAACCTAACATCTTATAAAGTTAGTACAACACATCTTATTCTAATTTGCAAGTATATTTTTCTTTTTATCTAAAAGATACACCTTTATCTAAAAGATACACCTTTTCATTGATTATTTTTTATATCTATATTATGATGTTGTGGTTAAATGTTTTTGATTGAATAAACAGGAGGTATCATACAAATGATAAATGAAAAAAATATAAATTTAACCAATCGCTTTGTTGTATGTATGCTGGCTATGATTTGCTGTATTCTCTGGGGAAGTGCTTTTCCATCTATCAAATTAGGCTATCGCTTTTTTCATATTCCATCTGATGCAATTACCAGTCAGATTCTTTTTGCAGGAATGCGTTTTTTTCTGGCCGGAATTCTTACTATCTTATTTAGCAGCCTGCTCAATAAAAAATATCTGGTTCCGAAAAAATCTTCTTTTCCTAAAATAGTACGTTTAAGCCTGGTACAAACAGTAGCCCAATATATTTTCTTCTATGTCGGTCTTGCTCATACAACAGGAGTAAAAAGTTCTATAATTACAGCGTCCAACGTATTTCTTGCTCTTTTAATTCCGTCTCTTATTTTGAAGCAGGAAAAATTAACTTTATTAAAAATAGCCGGATGTATCATCGGTTTTTCCGGAGTTGTATTTATTAATTTAAATGGAGCAGGAATTGATCTTACCATGAAATGGAACGGAGAAGGATTTATCTTTTTATCTGCTCTTTCCTACGCATGTTCCTCTGTTATGATAAAAAGTTATTCCAAACATGAAAATCCGGTTATTTTAAGCGGATACCAGTTTTTCCTCGGCGGTTTTATCATGATTTTATGTGGACTGCTTGGACATGGAAAGATTCCTGTCTTTTCTTTTTCCGGTGTTTTTATTTTATTTTACCTTGCATTTGTCTCTGCAGTTGCCTATACAATCTGGGCCATTTTATTAAAATACAATCCGGTTGGAAAAGTAGCGGTTTACGGATTTATGAATCCTGTATGTGGAGTTACTTTGTCTGCATTCTTTTTACAAGAAAGCAGCCAGGCATTTGGCATTACCGGAATCATCTCCCTTCTTTTGGTCTGTGCAGGTATTTTTATGGTAAATAAATCAGAATAAAATTGACTTTTTCCTTTTTTTTCGTTACACTAAAGACATCACTCCGATTATAGAGCATTTTATCCTGTATAATTGGTTTTGAATGAAACTATCTTTCTGAAGGTCTAAGGTTTTCCTGGAATAAAGTTAGATTCTGGCTATGATTCTGTTTTTTCGGAATCATCCGGTACAACGAATTTTTTTAGAGCATACCTTATACCGGTATGCTCTTTTTTTCAGAAAGGAGATTTATGGAAACTCGTATCGCACTCATTGGAATTATTGTGGAAGATGAAGTCGGCATTTCTCCTACCAACGATCTTTTACATGAATATGGCCATTACATTGTAGGCCGTATGGGAATCCCTTATAGCAAAAAAGGCGTTAATATTATATCTGTTGTCATAGATGCACCAGAAAATATCATCAGCGCTCTTTCCGGCAAACTTGGCCGGATTTCCGGGATTTCTGTAAAAACAATGTATGCAAAAACAAAAGCACAATAAAGAAAGAAGGACGTAAGAATGTATGATGTAAAATCAAAAAAAGCAGAAGAGTTCATTGATGATCAGGAAATTCTTGATAGTCTCGCCTATGCAGATGCTCATAAAAATGACAGGGAGTTAATCAAATCCATCATTGAAAAAGCAAGAGAAATCAAAGGATTGAATCATAGAGACGCTTCTGTTCTTCTGGCTTGTGAAGAAGAAGATCTGAACGAAGAAGTATGTAAACTTGCAATGGAAATTAAAGAAAAATTCTATGGCAATCGTATTGTAATGTTTGCTCCTCTTTACCTTTCCAACTACTGTGTCAACGGCTGTGTTTACTGTCCTTATCACTATAAAAACAAACATATCCGCAGAAAAAAACTGTCTCAGGAAGAAATCAAACAAGAAGTGATTGCTTTACAGGATATGGGACATAAACGTCTTGCATTGGAAACAGGAGAAGATCCGGTCAACAACCCAATTGAGTATGTTTTAGAAAGTATTAAAACGATTTACAGCATCAAACATAAGAACGGAGCTATTCGTCGTGTCAATGTAAATATTGCAGCCACCACAGTAGAAAATTATAGAAAATTAAAAGAAGCCGGAATCGGAACTTATATTTTATTCCAGGAAACCTATAACAAGAAAGCCTATGAAGAACTTCATCCGACCGGACCAAAGAGTGATTATGCTTATCACACAGAAGCAATGGACCGGGCTATGGAAGGTGGCATTGATGATGTTGGATGTGGAGTTTTATTCGGACTTAACATGTACCGCTATGATTTTTGTGGAATTTTAATGCACGCAGAACATCTGGAAGCTGCTTATAATTGTGGACCTCATACCATCAGCGTTCCTCGTATCTGTCCGGCAGACGATATCGATGTAAATGAATTTGACAACAGTATCAGTGATGATATTTTTGCAAAAATAGTAGCTGTTCTTCGTGTTGCTGTTCCTTATACCGGAATTATTGTTTCTACAAGAGAATCTCAAAAATCCAGAGAACGGGTGCTTCACCTCGGTGTATCTCAGATTAGCGGTGCATCTTCCACCAGCGTTGGCGGCTATGTAGAAAAAGAAAAACCGGAAGACAATTCTGCTCAGTTTGAACGAAGTGATGAACGTACATTAGATGAAATTGTAAGCTGGCTGATGGATCTTGGCCATATTCCAAGTTTCTGTACCGCATGTTACCGGGAAGGCCGAACCGGGGATCGTTTTATGAGTCTTGTAAAATCCGGACAGATTGCAAACTGCTGCCATCCAAATGCTTTGATGACCTTAAAAGAATATCTGGAAGATTATGCATCTCCTGAAACAAAAGAAAAAGGTCTGAAAATCATTGAAAAAGAAATCGAAAAAGTGACCAATCCGAAAGTAAAAGAACGGGCAAAACAAAATCTGATCGATATTGAAAAAGGCGTGAGAGATTTTCGTTTCTAAATTTCAAGAACTCTTATCTTGAAAAAATTTCAGATTAATGATAGAAAAGACTTCGAAGTTCCAAAGCTCCGAAGTCTTTTTTCATTTCATTAATTTCCGCATTCAATACTGATTTCATTGAATTTTCTTAAAATATCATCGGTATCGATTTTGTCTTTTTCTTTCCCTTTGTAATCCATTACAATCTCGCCCTGGTGCATCATAATCAGGCGGCTGCCATACTCAACTGCATAGCGAAGATTGTGGGTTACCATAATGGTAGTTAGTTTCTTTTCTTTTACAACTTTATCCGTCAATTCCATAATAAGCTCTGCTGTTTTTGGATCCAGGGCTGCAGTATGCTCATCCAGAATTAAAAAGTCAATTGGTGTTAAAGTAGACATAACAAGTGCCATTGCCTGACGCTGTCCTCCTGACAAAGAACCTACTTTTACATCCATCTTATCTTCCAGGCCAAGCCCAAGCTGTCTTAAGCTTTCCCTGTAAAAATCAACTCTTTTTTTGTTGGTTCCTGCCTTTAAACCAAACATTTTTCCTTTATTATCTGCCAGGGACATATTTTCCTTGATGGTCATGGAAGGGCAGGTTCCCATTGCCGGATTCTGATAAACTCTTCCCATATATCTGGCTCTCTGATATTCTTTTTCTTTCGAAATATCTTTTCCATCAATTAAAATCGTTCCTCCGTCTGTATCGATACTTCCACAAATTAAATTTAACATGGAAGTTTTTCCTGAACCGTTACTTCCAACAACAGATACAAATTCATTTTTTTCGATGGACAAATTAAAGTCCTGAAACAGGCACATCTCATTGACTGTCCCTGGATTATAATATTTATTGATATGTTTTAGTTCAAGCATTGTTCTTCACCTTTTTCTTTCTGTCCATACTAATAATCAAAATGATTAAGAATAAAACTGCCGTAATCAGTTTCATAAACACCGGTTCAAAATTTCGAATTGCAATGGCAACACAGGCTTTATAAAGAATAGAGCCGATCAATACAGCTGTCGTTGCTTTGATAAAAGGTACCCCTTTTAACAAACTGATTCCGATAATTACGCTGGCAAGTCCTAGTACCAAAGCACCGGTACCGGAAGATATTTCAAAAACTTTCTGCTCCTGACAAAAAACACAACCTGATAAAGAAACCAGACCATTTGCAATGGCAAGTCCTATAATCTTTACATTTCCTTTATCTTTTGCAAGAGATGTAACAAGAAGATCATTATCTCCTACCGCCCGAAGAAGATAACCGGACTGAGTATTTAAAAAGAAATCCAGTAAAAGCTTTGCAATGAGTACAATAATGAAAATAATCAATAGTTTGCTGTAAGAAGGAATTTCTCCTCCAAATAATTTTTCCAGCCACTTATTTTTAAAAATATTTTCACAGGAAAAAATAGGAAGGTTGTTCGTTCCTGCTACCAACATATTAATGGTGTATAAACCTGTCATTACAATAACGCCGGACAACAAATCCCTTACTTTAAATTTCACATGAATCAGACCGGTACAGATTCCTGCCACTCCGCCTGCCAGAAAAGAAATCGGAAGAGTCAGATATGGATTCATTCCATTTTTAATTAAAATAGCTGTCACTGCTGCTCCCAACGGAAAACTTCCATCTACGGTAAGATCCGGAAAATCCAGAATTTTATATGTAATGTAAATTCCAAGAGCCAGTAGACCGTAAATCAATCCCTGTTCTAAAATTGTAAACAACAAATCCATCTCTAACTTCCTCTTCTTTCTATCTGATTTCCAGAATCCTTATTCAGATTCTGAGATTTCTGTAAAGCTTTCCACTGCCCTGTCTTTCATGGTATCCGGAACAGTGATTCCAAGATTTTCTGCAACTTTTTCATTGACGTAAAGGCTATTTTCTTCAATGGCTTCAAATTCCATATCAGCTGCATTTGCTTCGCCTTTTAAAATTTTAGCTGCCATCTGACCGGTCTGTTTTCCAAGGTTTATATAATCGATTCCTTCTGCTGCCAGGCATCCGATTTTTACCTGTTCAATTTCACTTCCAAATACAGGAATCTTTTTTTCATTGGCCATATCAAGAATGGTTGGAAGAGAAGATACCACTGTATTATCTGTCAGATTTGTCATACAATCTACTTTTCCAAGTAAATCTTCCGTTGCAATGGAAATATCCGCTGTTGTATTAATTCCTTTTTTCTCAATGGTAAAACCATAATCACCGGCTAATTTTTCATATTCTTCAATGGTATAAACAGAATTTGCTTCACTTGTTGTATATAAAATTCCAATGGTCTTGGCATCCGGTAAAATCTCACGAATCATCTTAAGCTGTGCTTCAACCGGAAGAACATCACTGGTACCTGTTACATTACCAACCGGTTTTTTATCATCTGTTGCTAATTCTGCTGCAATCGGATTGGTGACTGCAGTATAAACAACAGGAATTTTTGTCTCTTCTGCTGCGCTGTAAGCACTTTGAGCGGAAGGTGTTGCAATCGCACAAATTAAATCTACTTCTTCATCCGATACAAAATTTTGTGCAATCTGAGAAGCAGTTCCCATATCTGCATCTGCATTTTTTACTTCTACGGTCAGATTCTTTCCTTTCTCGATTCCGGCCTCTTTTAAGCCTTCTAAAAATCCTTCCCGACAGTTATCCAAAGAACCATGTTCTGCAAACTGAGAAATTCCAATGGTATAACTCTTTTCTGCCGCTGCATCTGTAGAAGATGCTTCTTTACTTTCTGTGCCGCCGCAGCCGGCCAAAGATACCATCATTGCTAAACTTAAAATACCTGCTAATACTCGTTTTCTCATTGTTTCAATCTCCTTTTCTTTTGATATGATAGATTTGTTTATCAAAAGCAAAACTGTGAAATAAAATGAAAAAACCGTCTCAAACAATAAATGCTTGAGACGGTAATAATATACTTATTATTATCGCGGTACCACTCAACTTGATGAATCATAAATGAATCGTCCACTTTGCTCACGTACTAACATACGCTCCTGATTGATAACGGGTTCGGTTCCCGACAGCGCCTACTCTTTTCATTTCGGGCCGCCCTCGAAAGGCCATTCAGCAGTCAACTCCATACAGCAATCCCACCACCTGCTGCTCTCTGAAATATCGTTGGAAAGCTTACTCTTCTTTCTCATCGGTTTTGCTTTTGTTGTACTTTACTATAGTACAGTATTAAGAAAATGTCAATAACGAATTATTTATTTTTTTCTTTGAACTCGTTCACTGCTGTTTCATAAAGATTATTTCCATCTTTGTCGATCACTACAACAACCGGAAGTTCTTCTACCTGAAGTTTTCGAATTGCTTCTGTTCCCAGATCATCGTAAGCAACTACCTCAGCTTTTTTAATACATTTTGAAAGAAGGGCACCGGCTCCTCCAATGGCAGCCATATAGACAGCTCCATTTTTTTTCACTGATTCAATGACTTCTACAGAGCGTTTTCCTTTTCCAATCATTCCTTTTAATCCGGCATCCAACATTTTGGGAGTATATTTATCCATTCTGCTGCTGGTAGTTGGACCTGCGGAACCAATCACATTCCCCGGACGGGCTGGACTTGGTCCCAGATAATAAATAACATTATTATTCAAATCAATCGGCAATGTTTCTCCTTTTTCCATTGATTCAAACATTCTTTTATGTGCCGCATCTCTTGCTGTATAAATCGTTCCGCTAATATAGACAAAATCACCTGCTTTTAAATCCTTTACAATCTCCCCGGAAAAAGGAGCATTGATAATTTTCTTTTCACTCATTTGTTCATTCCTCCTTTTCTAGAGAGTTTTTGTAATGTGACGGTTTACATGGCAGCAAATATTAATTCCAACCGGAAGTCCTGCAATGTGAGTCGGATAAGTTTCAATATTTACAGCCAAAGCTGTGGTAGAACCTCCAAGACCGGCCGGTCCGATTCCAAGTTCATTAATTTTTTTCAATACTTCTTCTTCCATTTCTCTCACATAAGGAATAGGGGAATGTTCTCCTGCTTTTCTTGTCAGCGCATGTTTTGCCATGAGAGCACATTTTTCAAAACTTCCTCCTACACCTACCCCTACTGTCATTGGAGGACAGGCATTCGGACCCGCATCTTTTACCGCTGTTAAAATTGCATTTTTAACCCCATCGATTCCATCTGCCGGTTTTAACATAAATACTCTGCTCATATTTTCGCTTCCAAAACCTTTCGGAGCTACTGTTATTTTTATTTCACTTCCCGGCACGATTGAATAATGAATGACTGCCGGAGTATTATCTTTTGTATTTTCCCGAATCAAAGGATCTCCTACAACAGACTTTCTAAGAAATCCTTCCTGATATCCTCTTCTTACTCCTTCATTGATGGCATCTTCCAATTGATCACCAACAATGTGAACTTCCTGACCAATTTCCATAAAAATAATAGCCATCCCCGTATCCTGACAGATTGGAATCATTTCCTGGCCTGAAATTGTAAGATTTTCTTCTAACTGATTTAAAATTTGTTTTCCTAAAGCTCCTTTTTCTTCTTTTGCAGCTTTATGTAAGGCGCATTCCATATCCTCTGATAAAAAATGGTTTGCTTTGATGCACATCTCTTTTATTGTATCAATAATCAAATCTGTATGAATTTCTCTCATTTTATCTCCTTTGATAATAGAAAAGGGCTGTTTTCCACAGCCCCTCTTCATTTTTTCTTTTTTATCCACAAAACAGAAAGGTTATCTTCCTTCTTCTGTGTCTTCTTCTGTTTCTAATGAATCATTTTTTTCGTCAGTATCCATATTCTGGGTATTATCTACCTGGCTTTCTCTTACTTTTTCAACGCTGGCGACCATAACATCACTTTCCGGATCAATGTCCATCAGTTTTACTCCGGAAGTACTTCTTCCCTGTTCCGAAATGTCTTTTACTTCCAGACGGATTACAATGCCTTCCGTTGTAATCAACATCACTTCATCGGTTTCTTTGACTGCTTTGATGCCGACTACATTACCGGTTTTCTCTGTAATATTATAGCATCTTACTCCTTTTCCGCCACGATGCTGAGGAGAAAATTTATCCATCCGGGTTCGTTTTCCCATACCATTTTCTGATACGACTAATAATTCTTCTCCCTGAGTATCCAGCTGCATACCTACTACTTCATCATCTCCGCTTAAGGTCATGCCAATTACACCCATGGATACCCGGCCTGTCTCTCTTACATCATTTTCATGGAACATAATACATTGTCCATATTTGGTTACAAGGAAAATGTTTTTTGATTTATCTGTAACCTTAACTTCGATCAGCTCATCATCATCCCGAAGATTGATTGCCGCAAGCCCTGTTTTTCTGATATTTTCATATTCTTTCAGAGCCGTTTTCTTCACAATACCATTTCTGGTTGCCATGAACAGATACTTACCATCATCATATTCCCGAATTGGAATGACTGCCGTAATCTTTTCATCCGGCATCAGCTGCAGCAGGTTAATAATCGCTGTTCCCCTTGCTGTCCGGCCGGACTCCGGTATTTCATAAGCTTTCAGACGATATACCCTTCCTTTGTTGGTAAAGAAGAAAATATAATGATGGGTTGTTGTCATGAGAAGATCTTCGATAAAATCATCCTCAATGGTATTCATTCCCTTAATTCCTTTCCCGCCTCTGTTCTGGCTTCTGAAATTATCAATGGTCATTCTTTTAATATAACCTAATTTTGTCATTGCAATGACAGTATCCCCATGTGGAATCAAATCTTCTACATTCAAATCGTATTCATCAAATCCAATACTGGTTCTTCTATCATCTCCATATTTATCCCGAATTAATAAAATTTCTTCTTTGATTACTCCAAGAAGTTTCTTTTCATCGGCAAGAATCGCTTTTAATCTGGAAATCAATTCCATTAATTCATTGTATTCTGCAGTAATCTTGTCTCTTTCCAGACCGGTTAACGCTCTCAGACGCATATCTACGATAGCCTGAGCCTGAGCTTCTGAAAATTCAAACCGTTTGATTAAGTTTTCTTTTGCCTCCGCAACATTTTTAGAACCGCGGATAATTGAAATAACTTCGTCAATATGATCCAATGCTTTTAATAAGCCCTCTAAAATATGAGCTCTTTCCTGTGCTTTATTTAAATCATATTGTGTTCTTCTGGTAACAACTTCTTTCTGATGATCCAGATAAAGTTCCAGCATCTGAAGCAGATTCAATACTTTTGGTTCATTATTGACCAATGCCAGCATAATGACACCAAAGGTATCCTGAAGCTGTGTATGTTTATAAAGCTGATTTAAAAGAACATTGGCATTGACATCTTTTCGAAGTTCGATACAGATTCTCATACCCTGACGGTCTGATTCATCCCGAAGTTCTGTAATTCCATCAATTTTTTTATCTTTTACCAGCTCTGCAATTTTTTCAATCAGACGAGCTTTATTCACCATATATGGCAGCTCTGTTACTACAATTCTTTGCTTGCCATTGTTCATTGGCTCAATATTCGTTACCGCTCTTACTCTGATTTTTCCCCGGCCGGTTCGATAAGACTCCTCAATTCCTCTCTTTCCGAGAATCGTTGCACCAGTCGGAAAATCAGGTCCCTGAACGATGGACATTACTTCTTCAATGGTAGTGACACGATCTTCTTCAACCTGATTATCGATGATTTTTACAACACCATTGATTACTTCTCTTAAATTATGGGGCGGAATATTGGTTGCCATACCTACTGCAATTCCCTGTGCTCCATTCACTAAAAGATTCGGGTATCTGGATGGAAGAACAGTAGGTTCTTTTTCTGTCTCATCAAAGTTTGGCATAAAATCAACCGTATTTTTATTGATATCAGCCATCATTTCCATGGAAATCTTAGAAAGTCTTGCCTCCGTATAACGCATGGCAGCTGCCCCATCTCCATCGACAGAACCAAAGTTGCCATGTCCGTCTACCAACGGATAACGGGTAGACCATTCCTGAGCAAGATTTACCAGAGCACCATAAATAGAGCTGTCACCATGAGGATGATATTTACCCATGGTATCACCAACGATACGGGCACATTTTCTATGTGGTTTATCCGGACCGTTGTTCAGCTCGATCATCGCATATAAAATTCTTCTTTGTACCGGTTTCAGACCATCCCTGACATCAGGTAATGCCCTGGAAACAATTACACTCATGGCATAATCAATGTACGACTTTTCCATCGTTTTCTTCAGATCTATGTCATGCACTTTATCAAAAATATTGGACTCGTCCACGATATTTCCTCCATCTTTTCAAGATTGTTACAAGCTTTTAAAGCATTTCTTTCATACCGAATCTAACCAGTCATATCCAGCTCGACTCTATTTTGCTGCATAGCTTGTTAAATATCTAAGTTTTGTACAAATTTGGCATTTGCTTCTATGAATTCTCTTCTTGGCTCTACTTTGTCGCCCATAAGAGTATTGAAAGTAAGATCCAGTTCTGATGTTGCATCCTGATCAATATTCACTCGAAGAAGAATTCTTCTTTCCGGATCCATGGTTGTCTCCCAAAGCTGTTCCGGATCCATCTCTCCAAGTCCTTTATAACGCTGAATCTTATTATTTCCATCTCTTCCAATCTCAGTTAAAATGCTATTCAATTCTGCATCACTGTAAGCATACCAGATTTTCTTATTTTTCTCCACCTTGTAAAGAGGGGGCTGAGCCAGATACACATAACCATCTTCAATCAGCTTCGGCATGAAGCGATATAAAAATGTTAACAGCAAAGTTGCAATATGAGCTCCGTCTACGTCCGCATCGGTCATAATAATAATCTTATGATAGCGAAGCTTACTGATGTCAAAATCTTCATGAATACCGGTTCCAAAAGCAGTAATCATCGCTTTTATCTCATTATTGACAAGAATCTTATCCAGACGGCTCTTTTCAACATTCAAGATCTTACCGCGAAGCGGAAGAATTGCCTGGGTTGCTCTGGAACGGGCTGTCTTTGCAGAACCACCGGCAGAATCACCCTCTACGATATAAATCTCACAATTTTCCGGATTCTTGTCAGAACAGTCTGCCAGTTTTCCGGGCAGGCTCATTCCATCTAAGGCTGTCTTTCTTCTTGTCAGATCTCTGGCTTTTCTTGCGGCGTCCCTGGCTCTTTGTGCCAGAATTGCCTTATCACAAATAATCTTTGCAACTGCAGGATTCTGTTCCAGGTAATAAGTAAGCTGCTCACTGACAACAGAGTCAACAGCTCCTCTTGCCTCACTGTTACCAAGCTTTTGTTTCGTCTGACCTTCAAACTGAGGCTCCGGAAGTTTTACACTGACGATGGCTACAAGGCCTTCCCGAATATCTTCTCCACTCAGGTTTGCCTCATTATCTTTTAATATTTTATTTTTTCTCGCATAATCATTAAATGTTTTTGTCAAGGCATTTCGGAAACCAGCCAGATGGGTGCCGCCTTCCGGTGTTGTAATATTATTGACAAAACTATAGATTCCTTCGTTGTAAGAAGCATTATGCTGAAGTGCTACTTCTACATAAACATCTCCCTTTTGTCCCTCTGCATAAATAATATCACTATAAAGAGGGTCTTTGTGTTTGTTCAGATATTCTACGTATTCTTTAATACCGCCTTCATAGTGGAATGTTCTGGCTACCATTTCTTCCGGACGTTTGTCCCGAAGAACGATTTTCAGATTCTTTGTCAGAAAGGCCATCTCGCGAAGACGTTGTTTTAACACATCAAAATCAAATACGGTTTCTTCAAAAATCGTCGGATCAGGAAGGAAATGAACGACTGTTCCTCTGTGGGTCGTATCTCCTACAATTTTTAACGGATACATGACCTTTCCTCTTTCGTACCGCTGTTTATAAATCTTTCCTTCATGATGAATCTCTACTTCCAGCCAGGTAGAAAGAGCATTGACAACAGATGCACCAACGCCATGAAGACCTCCGGATACTTTGTATCCTCCACCGCCAAACTTTCCTCCGGCATGAAGAATGGTAAATACTACTTCGACTGCCGGAATTCCTTTTTTGTGGTTAATACCAACCGGAATTCCTCTTCCGTTATCCTTTACCGTAATAGAATTATCTTTATTGATTGTTACTGTAATCGTATCACAATATCCCGCTAATGCTTCATCCACCGCATTATCAACAATCTCATATACTAAATGATGTAATCCTCTGGCAGAGGTACTTCCAATATACATGCCGGGCCTCTTTCTAACTGCTTCCAGCCCTTCCAGAATCTGAATCTGGTCAGCTCCGTATTCCTGTCCTTCATTGACATTTGTACCCATACTGCTTGTTCCTCCTAATATTCATAGTCATAAATTGCGCCGTCCTTTACCCTGTATACCTGGTCAATTGCAAGTCTACCCTCTACAAATTCATCCAGACCTGTACAGGTAATAATTGTCTGAATACCGGAAATACTATCCATCAGATAAGTTTTCCGATTACCATCCAATTCAGATAATACATCATCAAGTAATAAAATCGGCTTATCTTTAATCATTCTTTCTACCAGCTTAATCTCTGCCAGTTTCAATGAAAGAGCGGCAGTTCTTTGTTGTCCCTGGGAACCAAACTTTCGAATATCCATTCCATTTACCAGAAAACTAATATCGTCCCGGTGAGGTCCGGCCCCTGTCGATAACTGCCTGATATCCCTTTCTCTTCTCAGAAAAAGCTCTTTCTCATACTGGTCTTTTGTAAGACTCGGCTCATACTCCAAAAAGAGATGCTCCTTTCCTCCTGTCAGTTTTTCATGAATGACAGAAATAATCTCGTTCATCTCTTTTATAAATTCTTCCCTTATTTTTATGATTTCTACACCATATTTTACCATTTGTTGGTCCCAAATGTCCAGTGTTTCCACCAAATCTCTGGAAAAAGATATTTGTTTTAGTAAGCTATTGCGTTGATTCAATGTCTTATTATATTTTGACAGATGACTCATATAGATTTTATCTAACTGACACAATTCCAGATCCATAAATCTGCGCCGTTCCCCGGGACCATTTTTGATAATAGAAAGATCTTCCGGTGAAAATAAAATCATATGAACCATTCCTAAAAGTTCACTGGACTTTTTTACCATGATTCCATCGATTGCAGCGCCTTTCCCTTTTTGTTTTTTCAGATGCATATCAATTCGATGATCCACTCCTTTTTTATTGACCATCATTCTGATATGAGCTTCCTCAAATCCAAATTGTATCATCTCTTTATCTCTGCTTCCCCGATGTGATTTTGTAGTGGCACAGACATAGAGGGATTCCAGCACATTGGTCTTTCCCTGTGCATTATCACCATACAAAATATTGATTCCGTCTTGAAAAGGGATCGAAGCATATTCATAATTGCGGTAATTTTTTAATTCCACTGAACTTACATACATAAATCTTTTACTTCCTTACTTCGACTTTGTTTCCTTCAAATTCAAAAACATCTCCCGGATAAAGTTTTTTTCCTCTTCTTTCATCCACTTCTCCATTGACCAGAACTTCTCCGTTCTGAATCACAATTTTTGCATCTACTCCTGATTCTACCAGACCGGCCAGTTTTAAAGCCTGTCCCAGTTTGATAAATTCATCTTTAATTGTAATATATTCCATATTTTGCTCCTTTTAGTTTCCGGCACGATTAAAATTAACCGGTAAAATCAAATAGACATAAGTTTCATTTTCATCTTTGATAAAGCATGGAGCTTTCGGATTGACCATATAAATCGTAATCTCTTCATCGTCGATGACTCTTAAAGCATCCATCAAAAACTTCGGATTGAAACCGATCATAATATCCTTGCCTTCTTTATGGATTTCTGTTTCTTCTTTCATAGAACCGATAGAAGTGGATACTTCCAGTTCTAAAGATTCATCAGAAACAGTAAGAATAATAGGCCGCTTATCCGATTCTTTGATTAACAAAGTAGCTCTGTCAATACAATTATATAGTTCTTTTTTGTTGATGACAATCTTTGTTTCATAATCAGAAGAAAGCATACGGCTGATTCGATAATATTCTCCTTCCAATAAACGGGAAACAACTTTTGTTTTATCCATTTCAAACAGAATGTGTTTTTCCGTAAAATAAATCTGAACCAAATCTTCCAGCTCGCCGGACAGAATCTTGCTGATATCACTTAAGGTTTTTCCCGGAACTACCACTTTAACGGGATCATTTTCTCCTTTTAATTCTGTATTACGGATAGAGATACGATGTCCATCTAAAGAAACAACTGTCAATTTATTGTTGTTTACCTCAAACAATTCTCCTGTCATCAGTTTATTATTTTCATTGTCTGAAATGGAAAAGATCGTCTGACGGATCAGTTCTTTTAACGTAAATTGGGAAAGGGAAATGCATTGGTTTTTTTCGATCACAGGAAGATAAGAAAAATCATCTCCCGGTTTTCCCATAATATTAAATTTTGCCTTCTCACAGGTAATCTTTGTCTGGAAATTATCCGCTACATCGACTGTCACATCACTGCTTGGAAGTTTTCTGATGATTTCAGAAAAAAGCTTTGCTTCCAGGGCGATTTTTCCTTCTTCTAAAATATCACCGTCAATGATTGTTTCAATACCAAGTTCCATATCATTGGCAGTGAGTTTAATTTGATGATTCATAGCTTCTACTAAGATACATTCTAAAATCGGCAGAGTTGTTTTGGTTGAGACTGCTTTGGATACGATGTTTACCCCTGTTAAAAGCTGGTCTCTGCTACAAATAAATTTCATAATGTGTATAACTCCTTTCTGCAAAAATGTGTATAGAAAGATATAGATATATTTCGTAGTATTAGTAGTAGGGGCTGTGAGTTCGTTGATAACTCCTGTGACCCTCATAAAATCTAAAAAAACCGGTTTAAGAAGATGTTCATAAAACGGATTAAAATCATGGATAAAGTGAAATTTATTCACAGGAAAAAAACGGAAAAAACTTCTTATCCACATAAAACAAACAGCTTGCCCACATAAAATGTGGAAAAAGGAAGGAATGGATGTCGAAATACCATTCCTTTGTTCACAATTCGTCTTAATAGGAAGCAATTTTTCCGTTTCATTTTTAGTTGGAAGGTTTGGAAGGATCAATTTTTTTAATCAGGACATCAATAGTTGCCTGAAGGGATGGATTTTTTTTCAGATCCTGTTCAATTTTCGTAATTCCATGAAGGATGGTTGAGTGATCTCTTTTTCCAAGAATTTTTCCGACCGTCTGTAATGGAGTATCGGTAAATTTTCTGCATAAATACATGGTAATCTGTCGTGGATAGGCAATTTCTTTGTTTTTCTTCTTGGAAATCAAATCATCTATCGTAATATGGTAATGATTGGCTACAATTTCTGCAATCAGTTCCGGTGTAATCTCTTTTTTACCGTTTGGAATAATCAGATCTTTCAGGGCTTCTTCTGCAATAGAAACGGTAATCGGTTCATTTTTGTTCCTTAAATTGGCAAAAGCACAGATTTTATTTAGTGCACCTTCCAGTTCACGAATATTGGATTTAATATTATTGGCCACATATTGCATGACATCATCAGGAATGTCCAACTCATCTAATTCAGCCCGTTTCTTTAAAATTGCCATACGGGTTTCATAATCAGGCGGTTGAATATCGGCTGTAAGCCCCCATTCAAAACGGGAACGAAGCCGTTCTTCTAAGGTTACCATATCTTTTGGAGGCTTATCACTGGAGATAATGATCTGTTTCTTGGCCTCGTATAAGGTATTAAAAGTATGGAAAAATTCTTCCTGAGTACTTTCTTTTCCAATGATGAACTGAATATCATCAATTAAAAGTACATCAATACTTCTGTATTTGTCCCGAAATTCCTGATTTTTATCATGTTTGATGGAATCGATCAGTTCGTTGGTGAATCTTTCACTGGTCACATACAAAACTTTGGCATCTTTATTTTTTTCCAGAATATAATGTGCAATAGAGTGCATCAGATGAGTCTTTCCAAGTCCCACTCCTCCGTATAAAAAGAGGGGATTATAAGATTCTGCCGGTGCTTCTGCAACGGCTACCGATGCAGCATGAGCCAGTTTATTGTTATTGCCAACAACAAAAGTATCAAACGTATACTTTGGATTTAAATTGCTGATTGGAGCACTGGATTTCTTTGGTTTGTGAACCGGGGCAGCATCTTTTGTATTCTGGTTAATATCTTTTTGTAAAATGAATTGAACTGCATATGGTTTTCCAGTCAATTCGTGGATGGCTTCCTGAATAAACAGATCATAGTACTTTAGTTTGACAAAACTGATTGCTCTTTCGTCATTTAAAGGCTGATCCCATACAAAAGTTACCGCATCATCGGTTACTTCGTGTACTTTAAAGGGTCTGATCCAGGTATTCACAGCCAATTCTGTTACATCCTGATTCTGGATGATTAAGGACAAAATATCGTCCCATTTTTCGGTAATATAATTTTTCATCGGTGAAACCTGCTTCCTTAAAAAATAATAGAATACATTCTTAGCTAATTATATAGTATACTATTTGTGATTTTTTTTCAACATTGGATTGTGGTTAACTTTTTTCTTTTTATTGCACATTTTAATAAGAAAGAAACAATTTGCAGGATTTTCTATGTGGATAATTCAATTCCTGTTATTCACAGAAGAAAAAGAGAGAAAAACAGGGGATTTTTGCTCTGGAAAAAGAAAATATTCACACAAAATAAAGGAGTTATCAACAACTTATCAACAAAATGTGGATAACTCTGTGCAAAATATCGTAATACACTGTGTATGACTGTGAATAAGGTATTTTTTCAAAAAAAATCAAGATTTACTTGACTTTAAAGGACTTTTTCAATATAATAGAGGCGATGTTTTATGAACAGATGAAAATACTGAATAAGGAGGTGGCATTAAGTTATGAAGATGACATTTCAACCAAAAAAGAGACAGAGATCTAAAGTTCATGGTTTCAGAAAAAGAATGAGCACTGCTAATGGCAGAAAAGTATTGGCTAGAAGAAGAGCAAAAGGAAGAAATAAATTATCAGCATAGGTCGCAGTCATGTGACCTTTTCTTTTCTTTTTATTTTTCTTCCTTCACGAAATGGTGAAAAGATGAGAAATGTAAATTCGTTAAAGAACAGCCGACAGTTTGCTGCTGTTTATCAAAACGGAAAGTCAAAGGCCAATAAGTATTTGGTTATGTATGTGTTACCCAATGATCATAATGAAATTCGTATTGGGATATCTGTCAGCAAGAAAGTAGGCAACAGTATTGTACGTCACCGGTTGACCCGCCTTATCCGGGAGACTTACCGGCTCCATAGAGAAGAGCTTGCAGATGGATACGATATCGTTGTAATTGCACGAAACAGTGCAAAAGATAAGAGTTACCAGCAGATCGAAAGTGCATTTATGCATCTTGTAAGTCTGCATCATTTGAACATATGTTGAGATTACAATTATGAAACGTATTTTAATATATATGATTCAATTTTATAGAAAGTATTTGTCCGCATTAAAGGGAAGGAGTACCTGTATCTATACGCCAACCTGTTCCCAATATGCCATGGAAGCAATTGAAAAGTACGGTGCATGCAAGGGGCTGTTATTGAGTATATGGAGAATTCTTCGGTGTAATCCTTTCGCCAAAGGCGGATATGATCCTGTTCCGTAATCAAGGAGGAGAATTTATGTTTTTAGCGCAGTCAAGTTTCCCATTGCTGGGATTCATTATTGACCCGATTGCAAAGCTGATGGGTTATATCATGGACTGGATTTTTACCGGTTTAAGTTCTATCGGCATTGTAAACTTAGGTTTATGTATTATTATCTTTACATTCATCATTAAACTGGTTATGCTGCCTCTTACGATCAAGCAGTTAAAGTTTTCCAAGATGAGTGCTCTGGTTCAGCCTGAAGTAGCAAAAATTCAGAAAAAATATAAAGGAAAAACCGATCAGGCTTCCATGATGAAGCAGAATGAAGAGATTCAGGCTGTTTATGACAAATATGGAATCAGCATGACAGGCGGATGTCTTCAGATGTTTATTCAGCTTCCAATTTTGATGGCACTTTATCAGGTAATCCGTAATCTGCCATTTTATATTCCTCAGCTGAAGACTTTATATACACAGATTGCAACTCCTTTGATGGAGACAAAAGGATATGAAAAAATTATCACCGGAATCGGTGATGCAGCAAAAGTAACTTATAAATTAGCAGAAAATCCGCAGCTGGATGATGTCATTGGATATATTTCTCAGTTCAGAACAGCGTCCTGGACAAGCCTGGCAGAGAAGATTCCTTCTATTGCAGATGTGATTCAGTCAACCTCTGCAAAGATTATTGAGATGAATGATTTTGTTGCAGGTATTAACATTGCAGACTCACCGGGATTTCGAATTTCTGTTTATATGATTATTCCAATCGCTGCAGCTTTTTTCCAGTGGTTATCTATGAAGACCATGGCAGTTTCCAATGATAAGAATAATCCTGCAAATTCCATGACAAAGCAGATGAATCTGATGATGCCTCTGATGTCATTTATTATGTGTTTCTCATTCCCTGCAGGTATTGGTATTTACTGGTCAGCAAGTGCTATTTTCCAGGTACTTCAGCAGTTAATTGTAAATAAATACATCGATCATATGGATATGGAAGCATTGATTGCAAAAAATATGGAAAAAGCTTCTAAGAAGAAGAAAAAACCTTCCCTGACTCAGAAAATGATGGAAAAGGTTGGAGGAGAAAGTGAAGTTCCGACAGGAGACGGAAGTATCACCAATGCAGCAAAAACAAAAACAAAGAATTACGACAATGGAAAAAATGCTGATGAAATCAGCTACAGCAATTTACAGACTAGAAATGCAAAACCAGGAAGTCTGGCAGAAAAAGCAGGTTTAGTCAAAGAATTTAATGAAAGGAACAAAAAAGGGGGAAGCAAGTAATGGAATTATTAACTTTCCAGGGTAAGACTGTAGATGAAGCAATTACTAATGCAAGTATTGAACTGGGAATTGCAAGCAGTGATTTAGTATATGAAGTAGAGTCAGAAGGAAGTACTGGTTTCCTTGGAATGTTTGCCAAACCGGCAATCATTAAAGTTCAGCCGAAAGTTCCTGTAGAGAAAAGAGCAAAAGAGTTTCTGGACAAACTTTTTGAGGCAATGAAAGTAGAGACAGAAGTAAAAATTGAGATGGACAAAGAAAATAACAGCATGGATATTGAATTGTCCGGTCCGGATATGGGAATTTTAATCGGAAAAAGAGGACAGACCTTAGATTCCATCCAGTATTTGACCAGTCTTTATGTAAATAAAGAAAGTGATGCTTATATTCGAGTGAAAATTGATACAGAAAATTATCGGGAAAGAAGAAAAGAAACACTGGAAACGTTAGCAAAGAATATTGCTTATAAAGTAAAAAGAACAAGAAGATCTGTTTATCTGGAACCGATGAATCCTTATGAAAGAAGAATTATTCACTCTGCATTACAAAATGACAAGTATGTATGTACAAAGAGTGAAGGAGAAGAACCATATCGTAAAGTTGTGGTTATGTTAAAACGTTCCTGATTATAAGAAAGCTGCTGCAATTTTGCAGCAGCTTTTTTTCCAATATGGAGGTTTCATATGTTTAGAGAAGATACGATTGCAGCAATTTCAACAGCCATGTCAGATGGGGGAATTGGAATTGTAAGGATCAGCGGTCCGGATGCAATCTCTATTGGAAATGAAATATTTTTACCGGCAAATCAAAAAAAGAAAGTATCTGATATGGCATCTTACTCTGCTGTTTACGGACATGTCGTCCATCATGAAAAAACAGTAGACGAGGGAATTTTACTTCTTATGAGAGGACCAAAATCTTATACAGGAGAAGATGTGGTTGAAATAGACTGCCATGGAGGAGTTGTTGTTTTAAAAAAAGTTCTGGAAACAGCCATAGAAGCAGGAGCTCGTCCCGCCGAGCCTGGCGAATTTACAAAAAGAGCTTTTTTAAATGGAAGGATTGACCTTTCACAGGCAGAAGCTGTTATGGATGTGATTCATTCGAAAAATGAATTTGCTCTGGAAAGTTCTATGAAACAGCTGTCCGGTGGATTAAAAAGAAAAATAGAAGAGATACGAGGCAAAATTCTATACGAAATCGCTTATATTGAATCAGCTTTGGATGATCCGGAGCATATTTCTCTGGATGGATTCGCAAATCACCTGGAACTTGTAGTAACGGAACAAAAAGAGAAAATTGATCATCTGATTGAAACGGCAGAGAATGGAAGAATCTTAAAAGAAGGAATTCGAACGGCGATTGTAGGGAAACCAAATGCCGGAAAATCTTCATTGCTGAATCTTTTAGTGGGAGAGGACAGGGCAATTGTAACAGAAATTGCAGGAACAACAAGAGATACGCTGGAGGAAACGATTCAGGTGAAGGGAATTCCTCTTCAGGTAATTGATACGGCAGGAATTCGAAAAACAGAAGATATTGTAGAAAAAATAGGAATTGAAAAAGCCAAAGAAACCATGGATCAGTCAGATCTTGTTTTATACGTGGCAGATAGTTCCAGACCTCTGGATGAAAATGATTTTGAGATTATGGATTGTCTGAAAGAGAAAAAGGCAATTATTATTTTAAATAAATCAGATCTTAATCAGGTAACAGGAGAAAAGGAAATCAGAACACATATCTCAAAAGATATGATTGTTTTTTCTGCGAGAGAAGAAACAGGACTTGATGAACTGTATGAAAAATTAGAAGAGATGTTTTTTGAAGGAAAGCTTTCTTTTAATGATGAAATCTATATTACCAATATGAGACATAAAAATAGTTTATGTCAGGCATCTCAAAGTCTTTCTATGGTGCTTCAAAGTATTATGGATGGAATGCCGGAAGACTTTTTTTCCATTGATCTTACCGATGCCTATGAACATCTTGGTTATATTTTAGGGGAATCGATGGGAGAAGACCTGGTGAATGAAATATTCAGGGAATTCTGTACAGGAAAGTAAAAGGTGAAAACATGGCACATGTGGAAGAAAAATATGATGTAATCGTAGTTGGCGCAGGGCATGCAGGGTGTGAAGCAGCTTTAGCAGCGGCAAGACTGAATATGGAAACCATTATGTTTACGGTCAGTATGTCCAATGTGGCAATGATGCCTTGTAATCCGAACATTGGAGGAAGTTCCAAAGGACATCTGGTCCGGGAAATTGACGCTTTGGGCGGAGAAATGGGCAAAAATATTGATAAAACGTATATTCAGTCCAAAATGTTAAATAAATCAAAAGGTCCTGCGGTCCATTCTCTTCGGGCTCAGGCTGATAAAGAGGAATATCAGAAACAGATGCGAAAAGTAATTTTTGATACGAAGCATCTGACAATCCGCCAGGCTGAAGTGACAGAACTTCTGATAGAAGAAAATATTATAAAAGGGGTAAAAACAGATTCAGGTGCTGTTTATTACGGGAAAGCAGTTATTTTAACAACAGGAACTTATTTAAAGGCCAGATGTATTTACGGGGATATCAGTCATGAAACCGGTCCGAATGGACTTCCGGCGGCTAATCAATTAAGCCGGTCTTTGATGGAACATGGGATTGAACTATATCGATTTAAAACAGGTACACCGGCCAGAATTGATAAAAATTCTATTGATTTTTCTCAGATGGAAGAACAATTCGGAGATGAAAAAATTGTTCCATTCAGTTTTACCAATCGGGAAGAAGATATAAAAAGAGATCAGATTTCATGCTGGCTCACTTATACCAATGAGAAAACCCATGAAATTATCCGAAAAAATCTTCATCGTTCTCCTTTATTTTCCGGAGCAATTGAGGGAACCGGACCAAGATATTGTCCATCCATTGAAGATAAGGTTGTAAAATTCGCAGATAAGAATCGCCATCAGGTTTTTATTGAACCGGAAGGCGAAGATACCAACGAGATGTATATCGGAGGTATGTCCAGTTCTTTGCCGGAAGACGTCCAATATGAGATGTATCGGTCTGTAAAAGGAATGGAACATGCAAAAATAATACGAAATGCCTATGCTATTGAATATGACTGTATCAATCCGATGCAGTTAAAGTCTTCTTTAGAGTTTAAGAAAATAAAAGGTCTTTTCAGTGCCGGACAGATAAATGGTAGTTCCGGTTATGAAGAAGCAGGATGTCAGGGACTGCTTGCCGGTATCAATGCAGCTCGCATGATAGAAGGAAAAGAAGCTGTTATTCTGGATCGTTCTCAGGCGTATATTGGCGTATTAATTGATGATCTGGTGACAAAAGAAACCCATGAACCTTATCGGATGATGACATCCAGAGCAGAATATAGGCTGTTGCTTCGTCAGGATAATGCAGATCTGCGCCTTACACCAATTGGGTATGAAGTTGGCTTGATTGAAAAGGATCGATATGACAAACTTCTCTGGAAACAGGAGAAGATAGAAGAGGAGATAAAAAGAGTCAGTCATGTGATGATTGGTGCCAATAAACAGGTGCAGGAATTGTTAGAAGCTCATAACAGTACTCCTCTTAAAACAGCCGTATCTCTTGCAGAATTAATCCGCAGACCTGAAATTACCTATGATATCTTAGGTCCTATTGATAAAGACAGGCCGGATCTTCCGGATGAAGTAACACAGCAGGTTGAAATTCATATTAAATATGAAGGATATATAAAAAGGCAATTAAAACAAGTTGAACAGTTTAAAAAGATGGAAGCAAAATTAATTCCGGAAGACATTTGCTATGAAAAGGTGAACAGTTTAAGAAAAGAAGCGGTTCAGAAATTAAATGCTTTCCGTCCTCGTTCCATTGGACAGGCAAGTAGAATCAGTGGAGTTTCTCCGGCTGATATTTCCGTACTTCTCATTTATCTGGGAAGTCACAATCATGTTTCTTAAGAAAGGAATCATAGATGGAAGAATTGAAAAGAAAAGCATTGGAACTGGGGATTGAATTAAATGAAAAACAGCTGTCTCAGTTCCAAAAATATTATGAAATGCTCATAGAAAAAAATAAAGTGATGAATCTTACTGCAATTACAGAATGGAATGAAGTGGTAGATAAACATTTTATTGATAGTATTTCTCTTGTAAAAGCAGTTGATCTGTCCGGAGAAGCTTCTTTATTGGATTTAGGCTGTGGAGCAGGTTTTCCGGGCATTCCATTAAAAATCGTATTTCCTAATTTAAAGATTGTTTTATTGGATTCTTTAAATAAAAGAATTTTATTTTTAAAAGAGGTAATCGAAGAACTTCAGTTAGAACAGATTGAAGCTTTACATGGAAGAGCAGAAGATTATGCGAAAAAGCCGGAATATAGGGAACAATTTGATTATTGTGTTTCCCGTGCAGTTGCTAATCTTACTACCTTAAGTGAATACTGTCTTCCTTATGTAAAAGAAGGAGGTTCCTTTATTTCCTATAAAAGCGGAAAAGTACAGGAAGAATTGAAAGAAATCAAAAAAGCAATGTTTCTTTTGGGTGGAAAAGTAGAAGATGTGATTTCTTTTACTCTTCCGGAAACAGAAATCGAAAGAGATTTTGTATGTATTAAAAAAGAAAAAAAGACTCCAAAGAAATATCCGAGAAAAGCAGGGATGCCTTCTAAGGAGCCTTTAAAATGATCATGCCATGTGATTAATTAAAAAAAATCTGACATAGATTTAAGAATCTGGATGGATTTTCCAGATGTGGTACATGTTTGGTTCTTGGAATGAGAGCTGTTTCAATAGAACAATTACATTCTCTGTATTCCCTGGTTCGTTCTCTTGCATCCGGTTCTTCTTTGCCCATAATCACATAAATACTGTGATCAATATTGGTTAATGCCTGGAAGGTGTTGACGTTTAGATATCTGGCTCTTAAACTGGAATATAAGTATTTGGAACCATATCCATTCAGATGAGAACTTTCGTAAAGAAATGCAGCACATTTCTTTTTCTGTCTTAACAGATAGGAAGACATCTGACCGGTTGGTGGATGATAAAAGATTTCTTTTTCCAGCTTTCTTTCAATGGCTTTTTGATTGACATGCAGGTTATAAATAAAAGTTCCCAAAACAGGTACTTCGATTAAAGTTTTTAACATACGAAGTGCCGGAGTCGGAATTTTATTACCAGCTTGAAGGGAAGGTGGATTGATACAAATAATCTTGTCATATAAATCGGGTTCAATGCTGCAGGCTAATAAAACCGGAGAAGAAGCCATACCGGAAACAATAATATGGGTTGGCTCTCCAATGACATTTTTAATGAAATCATTCACCATCTGTACGTAGAGATAAGCAGTATAGGTAATGGCCGGTTTATCAGAACGGCCGCATCCAAGCAAATCCATCGTATAAACAGTATACTGAGTAGAGAGTTCTTCTATAATTGCTTTAAACTCAATATGGGAACAGGCCGGATTTAATTCATGAATCAGTAGTAGGGGTTGTCCGCTGCCTTGCTTCGTATAAAAAATATTGCCAAAACGGAAAGAATAGTAATTGCCTTCTTGGTTAAATAATAATTCTTTTTCACAGGCTTTTTTTGCAATGATACGATTAGCGTAATGCATACCGGCGAGTCCTGCGGTCACCAAAGTACCGATAGCAGCAAGAGCTTTTTGATATTTTTTCATAGGATTTCTCCTTTCTGTTATTCGGGAATGCTGCCTGCAATCCTAATGTGATGTACTTTTATTATAGTTCAAATAGAAAAGATATACAAACTTTTTTTTGAAACAGACTTTTCTTTCTTTTCTTTTTCATGTATCATAGGAGAGAACTGAAAAGTTGAAAAAAGGAAGAATTATTTTGAATAGTTAGGATGAGAAAATGATAGATGAAACCTTGTATGAGGAATTAAAAGAATATCTCACCAAAGAATTTATGTCATTATCAGGAAAAAAAGATGAAGTTCTTTGCGAGAAACTTCGTCTGGAAGTAGAACAAAAACAAGAAGAACAGCAGTTATTTGGTAACAAAGATTCAGAACGAATCAAAAGGCTTTTTTCTCCATTTGATGATGAACTTTTTCAAGAGGAAGATTTTAATTCCTATCAGAATAATAAAAAATTACAAAAAATCCAATTATTAGAAGAAGATTTATCAAATATGAGTCAGAAGATGGAACAGATAAAGAAATATCTTTGTTTTGTACAGCTTTTGGAAAATGAAAAGAAGAAAGAAAATCTGACGGAAGAAGAGAGTACCTGTTCTGATGTTGTCAGTGAGGAAGAAAAAAGTTATTCTTCGGAGAAAGAGATGGATGAATCGGATGATTTGAAAGAAATGCTGGAATCCATGATTGTATTTCTTCAAAAACGATATCCAGAGGAAGAATTTTTACTGGATTTTGAAAATCATGGAAAACGAACAGATACTGTAATGAACCGATATTTGATTCAGATTCTTACTTATACAATTAGTGCTTCTTTAGAGGCTTCCCCTGCAGATACGGTTCTGATTGAAGGAGAAAGATCAGAGGATAAGATTCATTTATCGCTTCAGATACTTCTGGATGATCATTTTATCGATCAATATAGCTATCAATATGATCTTTTAATAAAAAATGAAAAATAAAAATAGATGACGGAATCGTCAATCGAGAGAAAGGATAAGAATATTATGAAACAAAAAGTAGTTGAGTTTATTTCCAGTTATATAGAGGAATTAACAAACGAAGATATTGAAAAATTACTGGAGATTCCTCCGAAGCCTGAAATGGGAGATTTTGCATTTCCATGTTTCCGCCTTGCAAAGATTTATCGGAAAGCACCTCAGATGATTGCAGAAGATTTGAAGAATCAGATGGAACAGGCAGAATTTTTATCAAAAATTGAAAATAACGGAGGATATTTAAATTTCTTTGTAGATAAAGAACAGTTTGCAAAAGAAATCATCAAACAGTCTTCTGTTCCGAATTTTGGTGGTTCAACAGAAGGAGAGGGTCAGACAATCTGTATTGACTATTCTTCCCCTAATGTAGCAAAGAACTTCCATGTAGGACATTTAAGAACAACGATTATCGGAAATTCTCTTTACAAAATTTTCTCCAAATTAGGATATCATGTGGAAAGAATTAATCATCTTGGAGACTGGGGTACTCAGTTCGGTAAGTTGATTGTTGCATATAAAAAATGGGGCAATAAAGAAGAAATTGAAAGAGATGGCGTAGAAGCCCTGATGAAAATTTATGTAAAATTCCATGAAGAAGCAGAAAAAGATGAATCTTTGAACGATGAGGCAAGAGCATGGTTTGCTAAGATGGAACAGGGAAATGAAGAAGCTCTTTCTATTTGGCAATGGTTTAAAGATATCAGTCTGGTAGAATATAAGAGAACATATAAGCTTTTAAATATGGAATTCGACTCTTATAACGGAGAAAGTTTTTACAGAGATAAAACCGGTGCTGTGGTAGAAGAATTAAAAGAAAAGAATTTATTGGTAGAAAGTGAAGGAGCTTATATTGTTCCGTTGGATGAATATAATATGGCTCCATGTCTGATTACAAAAAAAGATGGAAGTTCTATTTATGCGACTCGTGATCTGGCAGCTGTATTATATAGAAAGAAAACATATAATTTCAGCAAATGTATCTATGTCACAGGTCTGGAACAAAAGCTTCACTTTGCTCAGTTCTTTAAAGTGATTGATTTGATGGGATATGATTGGGCAGATCAGCTTGTTCATGTTCCATATGGTCTTGTTAGCTTAGAAGGGGGCAAACTTTCTACAAGAAATGGTAATGTTATTTATGCAGAAGATATTTTAAGAGAGTCTATTGATAAAATAAGAGAAATCATTGAAGAGAAAAATCCAAATCTTCCTGATAAAGACGAAGTTGCACATAAAGTTGGAATCGGTGCTATTATTTTCAATGATTTATATAACCAGAGAATTAAAGATGTTATCTTCAACTGGGATAAAATTCTTAATTTTGATGGAGAGACTGGTCCTTATGTACAATACACTTATGCAAGGGCAGCCAGTGTTCTTCGCAAAGCAGGAATTGATCAGGTAGGAGAAGATATTGATTATTCTGTTATTACCGATGATGCTTCTATGAATTTATTAAAAGAAATTTCCCGTTATCCGGAAGTAGTAAAAGATGCTTCTGAGAAAATGGAACCTTTCATTATTTCCAGATTTGCAATGTCTGTTGCTCAGGCGTTTAACAAATTCTATCATGAATGTCAGATTAATGTGGAAGATGAAACCATTAAGATGGCCCGTTTGAAAATTGTTGTTTTAACAAAAACAATTTTAAAAGATGCTTTATCATTGCTTGGAATTGACTGTCCGGAACAGATGTAACAAAATATTGATAAAGAATGTTTCACGTGAAACATTCTTTATCAATTACATTACAGTTTTTGGTTATGAGCGAGTATCGAAGCATGTTGCGAATATTCGCTTAACGACTGATTCATCATGATGTTGGGAGGGAAAGAGTTATGAAAAAAATATTAAAAATTATCCTTGCAACAATTTGCTTGTGTGCCGGCCTCAGTTTTATTCAGGGAAAAGATACACAGGCAGCAAGTTATAAACTGTCCGGTGAAAAAGAGAAGATTGGAAGTTATTATATTTGGGTGAATTATACTGATGGTACTTTAAGAGTATCAAAATCTTCTTCCGGAAGTGGGAAAGTAATTGCAAAAAAACCAAGTGGAAAATACGGTTATATGAGTGGCCCTATTATTTCGAATGGAAGTACCATCTTTTATACTTGCGGAAACTGGAATGAAGGTAGATGGAATTACCTTTATAAAATTAATGTAACCGGAAAATCAAAAGTATTACTTCGTAAATCAAAAACATCCATGACTTTAGATGCTTATTATAATGGATATTTATATCTTGATACGGATACAGTAGATGATTGTACTTTAATTCATCTTGCAAGTATTAAAGTTTCAACGAAATCATATAAGATTGTAAAGAAAAATGCATCTTTCTATAAACAATACAAAAATTATCTGATTTGCATGCCGAATACCGGAGATTTTAGTATGCTTCCTATTTACCTGTATAATATGAGCACACGAAAATGCAGCAGTAAATTGGCAACTGGATGTACACCAAATATTTCAGGTGGAAAATTGTATTATGCATATACAACTTACTCAACCTATTCCAGTAGTAAATTCACATTTAAAATTATAAGATGTGATTTAAACGGAAAAAATAAAAAAACTGTAGTAAGTAAGTTAAGAGCCGGTGCTATTAATAAAATAACAAATAAATATGTATATTTTTCAAATTGGTCTGGATTAAATACCTATGAGTATCGTTATGATATAAAAAATAAATCGACAAAATTATTAAAGAAAAATTAGTCTAGAATAATTTGTAAGTAAATGTTGAATCATAAGGTATACCACCTAAGTCATAAAAAAGCAATGATAAGCAAACAAGAGGAATGTTTCACGTGAAACATTCCTCTTCTTTTTTAAGAAAAAGGAAAATATAATAAGAAAAGATAGCCGATAGAGAAAATTAGTGCTATAATAGAAAAGCACGAAAGGAGATTTGCTATGAGTAGAATAATAGCAGTGGCAAACCAGAAAGGCGGGGTTGGTAAGACAACTACTTCAGTAAATTTGTCAGCTTGTCTTGCAGAAGCGGGGAAAAAAGTATTACTGGTTGATTTGGATCCACAGGGAAATACGACCAGTGGATTAGGAATTGATAAAAATTCTTTGGAAAAAACAGTATATGAGGTAATTGGAGGAGAAATTCAGATAGGAGAAGCAATCATTCCTGATTTATTTGAAAATCTTTCTTTGCTTCCAGCAAATCGTAATTTATCCGGTGCTGAGATTGAACTCATAACCATTGAGAGAATGCAGTATATCATGAAAGAAAAATTAAGTGAAATCAGAGATGACTATGATTTTATTATACTGGATTGTCCGCCGGCGTTAGGAATGTTAACAGTAAATGCGATGACAGCAGCAGATTCCGTATTAGTTCCGATTCAATGTGAGTTTTATGCTTTGGATGGATTAAGTCAATTGATTTATACCATTGAATTGATTCAAAAAAATCTGAATCCGGATTTACATATGGAAGGCGTAGTATTTACCATGTACGATGCAAGAACAAATTTATCATTGCAGGTTGTGGAAAATGTAAAAGATAATCTGAATCAGAATATCTATAAGACAATTATTCCAAGAAATGTAAGATTAGCAGAAGCACCAAGCCATGGATTACCAATTAATCTATATGATTCTAAGTCAACAGGAGCAGAAAGCTACCGCCTGCTGGCAGAAGAAGTAATTGGAAATGGGGGAGAAGAATAGTGGCAGGAAAGAAAATGGCATTAGGCCGGGGATTGAATGTTTTAATTCCGGAACAGAATAAAACAACCGATGAATCTGCTCAAAAAGAAGTTGTCAAAGAAGTAATCAAAGAAGTTGTCAAAGAAGTAGAAAAAGAAGTAACATTAAAAATATCAGAGATAGAACCAAATCACAATCAGCCAAGACAACAATTTGATGAAGATGGCCTGGAAGAATTGGCAGAATCCATTCGTCAATTTGGAGTTGTGCAGCCACTTATTGTCCAGAAAAAAGAAGATTATTATGAAATTATAGCTGGAGAAAGAAGATGGAGAGCTGCCAGAATGGTAGGATTGAAAACAGTCCCGGTTATAATTAGAGATTATGAGACCCAGACAGCATTGGAAATTTCTCTCATTGAAAATATACAAAGAGAAAATTTGAATCCAATTGAAGAAGCAAAGGCATATGAAAGACTAACCCAGGAATTTCATTTAACGCAGGATGAAGTAGCAAAAAAGGTATCAAAAAGCAGAACAGCTATAACCAATACCATGCGTCTTTTAAAATTAGATGAAAGAGTGCAGAATATGTTGCAGGAAGATTTAATCAGCAGCGGTCATGCAAGATGTCTGTTAGGATTAAAAGATCCGGAAAAACAATATCCTGTTGCTGTGAAAATCATGGATTTAGGCTTAAGCGTAAGAGAAGCAGAAAGTCTTGTGAAAAAAGAAAACAAAGCCGAAACAGAGAAAAAAGAAGTAAAACAAACGCAGGAAGAAGAGTATTTGTATCGGGATATTGAGGAAAGTATGAAAGAAAAATTCGGTACAAAGGTTCAGATTCGAAACAAAAAAAATAACAAAGGAAAAATCGAAATCGAATATTATTCTCGGGAAGATTTGGAACGAATTATAGATATGCTTCAATCAGTATGATGTCAAGGAACAAATATGTAAGCATCATTTATAAGAACCAAGAGCCAAAAGGTCATAAAATACAAAAGTAAAAAAAGAGAATGAATGAAAAGGGGAAAGGAACAAAATGTTAACCAGTTCTATTTTAAAAGCCCTCCATGTTACACTGGATTATTTTCTTGTCATTAATATTGGGGGAATGGTTATTTTATTCGTTCTGGCTGTGATAATTCTTGTTAAACTGGCTAATATGAAGAAAAAATATAAACAGTTTATGACAGGAGCCAACGGATATAATCTGGAACAAATCGTATTAGATCAGGGAGAAGAAATAACAGGTATTAAGAAAAATGTAAATGATCATGATGATTATATTACAACGATCAGTTCACATTTTTCAGAAGTATATTCTAAAATTCATGTGATGAAATACGATGCATTTAAAGAAGTAGGCGGAAATATGAGCTTTGTACTGGTACTGCTCAATATACAAAACAGCGGTATCATCATTAACAGCATCAGAAGTACAGATGGAAATTATATATATCTGAAAGAAGTGGAAAAAGGAGAATGTTCCACAGCACTTTGTAAAGAAGAAATCATTGCATTAAAAGAGGCAATGGCGAAAAGCGTATAAGTAAGTTATTATAATATTTTCAAAAAAATTGCAAAGAATAACTTGAAATACCCATTAGAAAGAGATATAATTGAGGAAATTGTTTATAGAAGAAAAAAGACGTTGAGAAAAGCTACGGTTTGGGATTATAACAGAGAGTCGATGGTTGGTGTGAATCGATATATGAAAAAACCTTTCCACTTTTCGAGTTTCTGCTAATACAGATGGCCGGTAACCATTATCTTACTAAACGAGTGGTCTTTATGTATGCATAGAGGCAATTTGGGTGGCAACGCGGTATATTCCGTCCCATAGATTAATATATGGGACGGATTTTTTTCTTGTATAAGAAAATAATCTATCATAACATTTTACCAAACTAAGTTAGTTTATCTACTTCAAATGCGTAGAGCATTAAGTAGCGGATAAGGACTAACAAAAAAATTCAGGAGGAAAACAACATGTTAGACATTAAATTATTGAGAAATGATTTTGAAGGAGTAAAAGCAGCACTTGCAGATAGAAATGAAGATTTTGATTTATCCAGATTTCAGGAACTGGATACAAAAAGAAGAGAATTACTGGCAGAAGTAGAAGTATTAAAAAGTGAGCAGAATAAAGTATCCAAACAGATTCCTGCAATGAAAAAAGAAGGAAAAGACGTTGCTCCAATCTTCAAAGAGATGAAAGAGTTATCCGAAAAGGTAAAAGGATTAAATGCACAGGTCAATGAAGTAGAGGAAGAATTGAATGCATATATGCTGACAATCCCCAATATTCCAAATCCAACAGTTCCAAAGGGAAGCAGCGATGAAGATAACGTAGAAATCCGTCGTTCTGGAGAACCGACGGTATTTGATTTTGAACCAAAGGCTCATTGGGATCTTGGAAAAGACCTTGGTATTTTAGACCCTGAAACAGCAGCTAAAATTTCCGGAACTCGTTTTACCGTTTATCGTGATGCAGGAGCAAGACTGGAAAGAGCAGTGACAAACTTCTTCCTGGATACTCATACAATGAAACATGGATATACAGAAGTATTTACACCATTTATGGTAACAAGAGAAAGTATGACCGGAACCGGACAGCTTCCAAAATTTGAAGAAGATGCATATAAAGTATATGGTGATGGAAAAGAATATTTCCTTGTACCGACAGCAGAAGTACCGGTAACCAATATGTACAGAGAACAGATTTTAGACGGAGCATCTCTGCCAATCAAACATGTCGCATATACCGCATGTTTCAGAGCAGAGGCAGGATCTGCAGGAAGAGATACCAGAGGATTAATCAGACAGCATCAGTTTAATAAAGTTGAGCTGGTGAAATTTACAAAACCGGAGCAGTCTTATGAAGAACTGGAAAAACTGACAAGAGATGCAGAAGATGTCCTTCAGATTTTAGGATTGCCATATCGTGTGGTTAAAATCTGTATTGGAGATTTAGGATTTACAGCAGCAATGAAATACGATATTGAAGTCTGGATGCCAAGCTATGGACGTTATGTTGAAATTTCCAGCTGTTCCAATTTTGAATCCTTCCAGGCAAGAAGAGCAAACATTAAATACAAAGATAACATCAAAGATAAAGCACAGTTCGTACACACATTAAATGGAAGCGGCGTTGCTGTGGGAAGAACTGTGGCAGCTATTTTAGAAAATTATCAGCAGGAAGATGGAAGTATCAAAATTCCGGAAGCACTGGTTCCTTATATGTGCGGCCAGACTGTGATTTCTGCAGATAAATAATTGCTGCACCAACAGAAAGGGCAGATAGAAAAAGAATGCATGATTATTTAAAAGCAATTGGATTTAGTCAGATCAGAAAAAAAGAAGAGCTGGATGAACTTGTTCAGAAAGTCATTCTAAGTCCTGATGAAAAAATATATTTTAAGAAAAATGAAGAAAGTGCAATTGTACAATTAAATAAAGATTTCAGCGAGTGTTTTGGGATTTCCGTAGTCGGAGAAATGAATCAAAAAGGAATCATGGATGTAGAATATTCCTATCCGTATGTAAAAGGAAACAATATGTTTTATCAGGAAGAAATCCATCTGGAAAAATACTCCGACAGAGAAGCATATGCAGGAGTATGCGACAATGTAAATATAGGAGTTCCTTTGATTTTCTATATCCATAACTTTGTTCATTATTTGAATATGCGAAAATACGAAGAAATGTTTCCAAAGATAAACACTGCTGTCCTATCCGGACTTTCCTTACAGGGAACCGTCATCTTAAATATTGAAAAAGATGAAAATCAAATCAAAAAAGAAAGAGTCAGCAATCGAAATAGAAATCAGCTTCTGGAAGCAGCAAAAGAGGGAAATATGGAAGCCATTGAAATTCTTACCCTGGATGATATGGATCTGTATACCATGATATCAAAACGGGCAAAAAAAGAAGATGTCTTTACGATTGTAGATTCTTACTGTATCCCTTATGGAATTGAATCGGATAAATATTCGATGATGGGAACCATTCAGGAAGTCAACGAATATACAAACAGCCAGACAGGAGAGGAAGTCTACTATATGGCAATCTCCTGTAATGACCTGGACTTTGAAATCTGCATTAATAAAAAAGATCTTTTGGGAGAACCGGTAAGAGGAAGAAGATTTAAAGGAGTTGTCTGGCTGCAGGGAATGGTAGATTATATTTAAAATCAAATTTGTGCATTTGACAAAAAGAAAAAAGAATAGTATACTTTTAGAAGTTATGGATGAATTCATTTCACACATCAAATGGATTCAGCCAGAACTTCTTTGAGAAGTCCTCTTAGTTTAACGGATAAAACAAGCGCCTCCTAAGAGAAAGCCGAGGCATTCCCCAAAGGGAAAAAATAAAAAACAACTTTCAGTTCGAATCTATTCTGAATAATGCTAAAGGTGACAACAAAGCATTCCCCAATTTGGGGAACGTTCTAATGTTACCAAATCGAAAAAATCTGTAGATTGACAACTCAAAATAGAGTTGATAATCTTATATATGGCCGAAGGGAAAAATCCCAGAAACCCAGTAAAATCAAGGGTTTGCGGCATGTGTCGTCATAGCTCAGCTGGATAGAGCACTCGCCTCCTAAGCGAGGGGTCGGAGGTTCAAATCCTCTTGGCGACGGGCTTCAAAGCGTTCGAAAATGTTAGCTGGATTAGCTGACAACGAACGCTTTTGTTATT
>JALEPU010000041.1 GCA_022766905.1 Lachnospiraceae bacterium | reverse complement strand
AAAAGCAGCTGCCGTCCATTGAGGACATTCAGAAACGGATCAAATAAACTGTACAGAAACGATCTATAGAACCCCAGAAAGAGAAAGTGAGGATATCAGCATGGAACCCAGAAAGCTGACCAAAGAGGATATTGATAAGGTACGCGATATTGAAGGCTTCCCCATTGGCACTGACAAGGATATTATTGCACTGTCCGATGCGCCCTATTATACTGCTTGCCCGAACCCGTTTATCGAGGAATTTATTCGTGAAAATGGAACACCGTATGATGAGGAAACTGACGATTATCATTGCGAACCTTTCGCAGCGGATGTTAGTGAGGGGAAAAAAGACCCTATATATAATGCGCACAGTTATCACACAAAAGTTCCTTATAAGGCTATAATGAAGTATATCCTTCATTACACTAAACCTGGAGATCTTGTTTTTGATGGGTTTTGTGGAACTGGCATGACAGCTGTTGCGGCTCAAATGTGCGGCAAGCATGATCCAGAAATGAGTTTTGCCATGACAGGAGAATTCTTATCCCCCAATTGGGGAGAACGCAAAGCGATAATAAGTGATCTCTCACCAGCAGCCACTTTTATTTCGTCAATTTATACAAAACCAATTGATGTTAGAAAGTTTAGAGCAGCTTTTAATACAGTATTCAAAACTGCATATGACGAATGTGGATGGATGTATAAAACCAGAGATAGTGAAGGCAACGAAGCACATATTAATTATGTCGTGTGGTCAGACGTATTTATCTGTCCAAATTGTGGCGAAGAAATAGTTTTTTGGGATGTTGCCGTAGATAAAGAAACTGGAGGAGTCAAGGACGAGTTTTTATGCACGCATTGTAGAGCTGAATTGACAAAGAAGGCTTGCTCTCATGCTTTTACGAAAGAGTTTGATCCTTATATTAATGAGATCGTTGAATGTACTATTCAGAGACCAGTCCTTATTGCATATGAAGGAGCAAAAGGTGAAATTACAAAAGTCCCTGACGTATATGATTTGGAATTGATCGAAAAAATTGAATCCATCAAGATTCCGTACAGTGTTCCTACAGATCGTATGCCTATTGGCGGTGAAAGCCGGAGAAATGATAAGTATGGTATAACTCATTCTCATCATTTCTTTACAAAAAGAAATCTATATACGCTTTCTACACTTTGGAATGCGATTAGTAACTGTGGAGAAGATACTGATATTGTTAACGCTTTGAAATCAGTCATTACGGGTGTCATGCAAGGGGTTAGTAGATTGCAACGGTTTAGGCTGAATTCAACATTTCCCAATATGATTCTTTCTGGAACGTTGTATGTCGGCTCAATGGTGAGAGAATGGAATGTGCTTGACTGGATTCAAGGCAAATTTAAGTCTATTGAGAAGCTTAAAAGTAAGATAGATGGATTTAATCCGGATCACATATTGATAAGTACGAATAGCTTAACGAATGTTGGAGTTACGGATAATTCCATAGACTATATATTTACAGATCCTCCATTTGGTTCCAATCTGAACTATTCTGAATTGAGCTTCATGTGGGAAAGCTGGCTCAAAGTCATAACTGATAATAAGGACGAAGCAATTATAAATCCTGAACAAGGGAAACAACTGTTAGAGTACCAAAATCTCATGACGGCTTGCTTTAAAGAGCTATATCGCATTTTAAAGCCAAACCATTGGATGACTGTTGAATTTCATAATTCAAAAAATGCAGTATGGAATGCTATTCAAGAATCCATTGCACGAGCAGGATTTGTTGTAGCAGATGTAAGAACACTCGATAAAAAACAGTCGAGCTTTAAACAAGTAACATCATCAAGTGCAGTTAAGCAAGATTTGGTCATTTCATGTTACAAACCAAGTGAAAAGTTCCATAAGGATTTCTTTTCACAGGCAGGTTCTGAAGAAACAGCATGGTCCTTTGTTCGTCAGCACTTAGAGAACATTCCAGTCGTTGTCGTTAAGAACGAAAAGATTGAGCTGATTGCTGAGCGGCAAGCGTACCTTCTCTTTGACCGAATGGTAGCATACCACATCATGCAGGGCATTCCTGTACCACTGGATGCTACTGACTTCTACAAGGGATTGGATGAGCGATTCCTGAAGCGGGACAACATGTATTTCCTGCCAGATCAGGTCAACGAATATGATACTGCCCGCATCAAGACTGATGTAGAGCCTATTCAGTTCTCGCTGTTTGTGACGAACGAAAAGTCCGCCATCTCTTGGCTGTATCAGCAGTTGGACGAGCAGTTTGGCGGTCCGCAGACCTATGCCGAGATCCAGCCCAAGTTCATGCAGGAAGTCAAGAGC
>JALEPU010000036.1 GCA_022766905.1 Lachnospiraceae bacterium | reverse complement strand
GTCGCCTCCACCGGACGTTATCCGGCATCCTGCCCTGCGAAGCCCGGACTTTCCTCACCTTAGGCCTTTCGGCACAAAAAGGCGCGATCATTTATCTGACTCGTATTTTTGTCTCTTTTTCTTTCATTTATGCTGCGTTTTTACACAACAGGCTTATTCTACCAAAGCTGCCTTAGAAAGTCAAGCAGCTGTCACTTCCTTTAATCGAAGAAGCAGCTTCCTCCGATAAATTCTCTCAAAAGGGAATTTCCCGGAACACTTACACTGTCTACTCCAATAAAATAGGACAAAAACTTCAGCAGTCTTTTTGCCTCCAGTCCTTCTTTCGAATCAGGCGGTACCTGGAATAAAAGAGGTTGAACGAACTGTTTTAAAACACTGATTTCATAAATCAGGGAAGAATTAAACATTAAATCCGCTTCTTCCTGATGCGGGAAAATATTTTTTTCTTCTCCTTCCCGTACCGCATCCCACATACCAATGGTTTTGGCAGCAGAAGCACCTCTTGTCCTTGCATCCCGTACAATCCGTCGAAGCAGTCTTCCATCCGTTGTCGTAATTCGATTGTGAGCGTCAATATTCAAAGTGGTCAGTCCACTAATGTAAATCTTGAACTTATCTTCTTTTCGAATAGACTTGGAACTTTCTTCATTTAAGCCATGAATTCCTTCGATGACCAGAATTCCTTTTTCACTTAATTTTAAGTTCTTTCCCTTATATTCCCTCTGCCCTGTCAGAAAATTAAAAGTCGGCATGGATACTTCCTCTCCAGCCAGAAGTCTTTTCACGTCTTCATTAAACTGTTTTGTATCTACAGCATTGATCGATTCAAAATCATATTTTCCCGTCTTTTCATCAATCGGAGTATCTTCCCGGTTTTTAAAATAATCATCCATTGCAATTGGATGAGGATCCAGCCCCTGAGCCATCAACTGAATGGACAGCCGGTGGGAAAATGTGGTCTTGCCGGAAGAAGAGGGACCTGCAATTAAGACTACTCTTTTTCCTGCCGATACAATCTGATCCGCAATTTCTCCAATTCTTTTTTCCTGCAGTGCTTCCTGGACCAGAATTAAGTTCTGGATATTATGATCTGCAATGTTCTGATTCAGATCTGCCACCGAAGATACTTTCATTGTCCTGTTCCAGTCTTTGGACTGCTCCATAATCTCAAATAATTTTGGTCTTGGAACAAAGTGCTCCATTTTTTTCATATTCCCCTTCGGCGGAAGGGTAAGAACGAAACCATCCTGATATGCTTCCAGATCGAACTGGTGAATATATCCGGTAGATGGAACCATATATCCATAAAAATAATCCACATAATCATCCAGAATATAAACATTAACACGGGAAACCATACGGAATCTTAACAGTCTTTTTTTATCCTCCGCTCCGAACCTGTCAAATACTTCTTCTGCTTTTCGGGTAGATACACTTCTTTTCTCAATTGGAATGTTTGCCTGAATCAATTCCTGCATTCTGTTTTTCACCCGTTCAAGCAAATCAGCTGAAAACGGAACATCTTCACTGGTATATTCACAATAAAGGCTATTTCCCACCGTATGTCTCATTTCCAGTAAATAGTTGTTTTCTTTTCCTACCACATCCTGAAATGCTTTTAGCATGACAAAACTGGCACTTCTTCGAAATGTCATATACCCACTATCGGTCTCTGTAGTAAGAAATTGAATCCGGGCCTGATCTTCCGGTTTGCGGAATAATTCGGCAAGTTTTCCATTCATCACCGCCAATACAATTGGTTCTTTGTAATTCGATGCCACGCCGGCCGCCAGATCTTCCAGGGTAATTCCGGAAGGAACCATCTGACTGACTCCATCAATGGTTACCATGATTTCTTCCTGATTCACTGCCAACACACCCTTTCTGCTCTACTGTACCTGGTACGGTACTCCTTCATAATAAGGAATTACATCTATTTCCCGGTTCTGTTCCTTTAAATACCTGCTCACATGGTCAATAAAAACATGTTCCAGCCCATAATGTCCTGCTTCAATGACAGCAAATCCCATATCCATGCTGTCTAACCCTTCATGATGGCCAATGTCACCGGTAATTAAAACATCTGCCTGTTTTTTCCATGCTTCTTTTAGCATACTTCTTCCTGAACCAGGAGAAATCGCCACTGTTTCAATGATTCGGTCCGGATCACCAAACACCAGCACATGTTCCAGATGAAAGGCTTCTTTTACTTTTTTTGCGCATTCTGTCAAAGTCATTTTTTCAGCCAGGGTTCCAATCTGTCCGATTCCCACCGGCCGGCCTTCCATTTCTCCGGTACACTCAAAAGGAACCGGATCAATGAGACCCATTTTACTGCCGCAAATCTCTGCCATACCTCCTGCGATATCATAGTTGGTATGCATAGCGAAGCAACAGATTTTATGTTCTATTAAAGTCATGATTTTCTCACCGATAAAATCATCATCATTTACTTTTTTTATAGAAGAAAAAATCATTGGATGGTGAGTCACAATCATATCTGCCTTTTCTTCCACTGCTTTTCGAATTGTCTTTTGTGTCGCATCAAGAGCCACCAGAATCTTTTTGATTTCCTGATTATTCCGTCCCACAATAAGTCCCGGATTATCCCAGTCACAGGCATAAGAAGACGGCGCCAGAAACTCAAGCTGCGCAATAATCTCTCTACATTCCATATTGATATGCCTTTTCTATCAAACTAATCTGTTGTTTTAATTCTTCTTTTCTTTTATTTACCAAAAGCGAATCTTCCTTTTCCAGTTTTTCCAGAATCTTTTTATATTTTATGGACTCTTTTTCCAGATATTCTTTCATCCATGGAGTTTTTTCTTTCAGAAGGTACTCTCCATATTGGTAAAGAAACTCTTCGGAAAACCGCTGACTTCCTGGCTCTGCCACAATCACAAAATAAAACTTGTCCTCTTCTTTGATAATCTCTTCCCGGACAATCTGATACCGGTGATCATGAAGCCAATGTCGTACTTTAAAAATCTCTGACTGAGGCTGTAAAACCAGCTCTTTTCCATCAGAAAGAACAGGCAGCCCCCGCTCTAAAATATCAGACATCAAAGCTCCGCCCATGCCGGCGATTACAATGGTATCTGCCTCATCTTTTTTCAGTTTCTCCAATCCATCACTGAGTCTTGTTTCAATCCGATCTTCAAATCCCTGTTCCCAGATGTGATCTCTGGCTCTGAAAAGAGGCCCTTTCTTAACGTCCATGGCAATGGCAGAAGGGACGATTCCTTTCTGAACCAGAAAAATAGGTATGTAGCCATGATCCGTTCCAATGTCTGCCACCCTGTTTCCCGGGCTTACACCATCAGCAACAGATCTTAATCGCCTGGATAATTCCATATCTTCCCCTTCTAATCCAGAAAATCTTTTAATTTGCGACTGCGGCTTGGATGACGAAGTTTCCGAAGTGCCTTTGCCTCAATCTGTCTGATTCGTTCTCTTGTTACATTAAGTTCTTTTCCAACTTCTTCCAAAGTTCTTGCTCTTCCGTCTTCCAGACCGAAACGGAGGCATAATACCTTCTGTTCTCTCTCCGTTAAGGTTCCAAGCACTTCCACCAGCTGTTCCTTTAATAAGGTAAAAGCTGCTGCCTCCGCAGGAACAGGTACATTGTCATCCTGAATAAAATCACCCAGATGACTGTCTTCCTCTTCTCCGATCGGAGTTTCCAAAGACACCGGTTCCTGAGAAATCTTCAGAATTTCCCGAACCCTGTCAACCGGCATATTCATCTCTTCTGCAATCTCCTCCGGAAGTGGTTCTCTTCCCAGTTCCTGAAGAAGCTGTCTGGAAACGCGAATCAATTTATTGATCGTCTCTACCATATGAACCGGAATACGAATGGTTCTTGCCTGATCTGCAATGGCTCTTGTAATAGCCTGACGAATCCACCAGGTTGCATAGGTACTGAACTTATATCCCTTGTGATAATCAAATTTCTCTACGGCTTTAATCAGACCCAGGTTACCTTCCTGAATCAGGTCTAAAAACAACATACCTCGTCCCACATAACGTTTTGCGATGCTGACAACCAGACGGAGATTTGCTTCCGCTAATTTCTTCTTTGCTTCCTCATCTCCCTCTTCCATTCTTTTTGCCAGTTCAATCTCTTCTTCTGCGGAAAGCAGAGGTACTTTTCCGATTTCTTTCAGATACATACGAACCGGATCCTCGATGCTCACCCCTTCCAGGGCAGAGTTCATATCCAGGTCCACATCAATTTCTTCCTCTTCCAGATCTTCTAAGTCAATGTCATCATCTCCGTCTTCCGGAATCGTCAGAATATCCACTCCATTTTGCTCCAGATACTCATAAATCAATTCTATTTTTTCTGTGGATAACTCCATGTCGCTGAAAAACTGATTGATTTCCTTATATTCCAGCACATTTTTTTTCTTTTTTGCCATCTCAAGCAGTTGTTTCAGTTTTTCATTAAAACGCAGCATTGCTTCATCCATGTTTTTCCATCCTTCCATACTTTGTTATATTTTAACCAAACTAAAGAGAAATATGCAGTTTCTGTAGTTCGGCTTTTTTCTGAATCAGTTCCTGCCACTTTACTATATCAGTAGAGTGGTTCATCTCTTCTTCGATGCTGTTTCCTTTTACTTTTCTGACAATATCCGTCAGTACTTTTTCATTGTCCTTCGGAAGTGGTGCAACCTTCAGCCGGGCATTGAAAAGAGACGCTGCTTCTGCCTGATCTTTCGCATCAGGAAACTGGCTGATAATCTTGGCCGGACTCACCTTTCCTTCTTCCTCATACTGTTCATACAACAAAATGGCAACGGCATGATAAAAAGGTTCAATAAAATCTTCCGGCCCAATATAATTGCTTAATTTTTCAATCAGTTCCGGTTTGTTCACAAACCAGGTAAGCAAAAGCTTCTGGGGCTGCTTTTTTGCATCTTCCTTTTCTTTTTTCATCTGTTCCCGCAGCACAGGTTCTTCTTCCTTCTTTTTTTCAAAAGGAATCATCGTTCCATAACGGTCCACCAGTCTTGAAAGCTCCTTGCTGCTCATAAAATACTGATTCGCCGCCGCTTCAATATAGTTATTCCGTTCCAGAACCTCAGGAATTGCAGCCAGCTTTTTCGCCAGCTCGTGCTGAAATGCTGTCCTGCTCTCCGGATCCTGCTGGTTATATCTAAGAGCCATCACCTGAAGCTCGAACATAAGACTTGGAACAGCTTCCGAAATCCTCTTTTCCAGCTCCGAGGCTCCCAGATTTTTAATAAACTCATCCGGATCTTTATACGGTGCAAGATTCAGTACACGGACAGTAAGTCCCGCTTCCTTTAAAATCGGGATTGCCCGAAGCGCTGCCTTCTGACCAGCCTCATCGCTATCATAGGAAAGAATTACTTCGCTGGTATACCGCTTTAACAGCAAACCGTGGGCAGAAGTAAAGGCCGTTCCAAGAGAGGCTACGGTGTTGGTAAGCCCTGCCTGATGCATAGATATCACATCCAGATATCCTTCACAGATAATCAGGTACGGTTTCCGGGAAGACCGGGCAAAATTCAATCCATAAAGATTCCTGCTTTTATCAAACAGCAGTGTCTCTTTCGAATTGAGATATTTCGGTTGTCCATCTCCCATGACCCGACCTCCAAAGCCAATGACCCGGTTATTCACATCCACAATGGGAAAAATAACCCGGTTAAAAAACTTGTCATAAGCACCTCGTTCTTCGATGGTCACAAGTCCGGAATCCTTCATCTGACTGTCCTTATATCCTTTGGACTTCAGATACTGATAAAGCCCATCTCTATAAATATCTGCAAATCCCAGGCCAAATTTTTTCATTGTTTCTTCTGAAAGACCGCGGCCTTTCAGATAAGCCATTCCTCTCTCGCCCCGCTTATTCCGTAACAGGAAATAAAAATATCCGGCAGCCGCCTTGTTCATTCCCCGAAGGAGAGTCTTCTGATCCATCTCCTCCTTTTCTTTCCCGGTAAGTTCCTGCTTTGGAAGCTCCACTCCGCTTCGCTGGGCCAGATATTCCAGGGCCTCTACAAAAGTATAATTTTCATACTCCATTAAAAAGGTAAAAATATTGCCTCCGGCACCGCAGCCAAAGCAATAATACATCTGCTTGTCCCTGCTGACAGAAAAAGAAGGGGTTTTCTCATTATGAAATGGACAATTCCCGAAATATGAACTTCCCTTCTTCTTAAGCGGAACATGGGTTGAGATCAGATCCACAATATCATTTCTGGATCGAACTTCTTCAATCAGTTCTTCCGGATATCTCATCTAAAATCCCGCCTTTCTTCCTGATCCGGATTCCTATTACCTTGAAAGGGCAAACTTATCCCTTAATATATAATATTCTACATAAACTTCAAAATTCCTTTTATTTTTTTAATTTTTTTGAAAAAAAACAATAGAAAAACAAAGATTCTTTATACTTTCCAGAATTTAGGCTCAAACAGCTCCTGAAATTTCATAACGGCATAGCGATCTGTCATACCTGCAATATAATCACAGACTGCCGTCTCCGTTCCTTCCTGCCGGGCCAGTATTTGATATCCTTCCGATAAATCATCCGGATTTGAAATGTAATATTCATATAAAGCCGCCAGTAATTTGCGGGCTTTCTTCTCTTCTTTTTTTGCCATAGGATTCCGATACACATGTTCAAACATAAATGCCCGAAGTCCCATCATGGCCTGATAAACAGGCTGAGACATCTTTATATCATTTTGATTCAGACTGTTTGTAATCAGATCATGAATCATGGTATTCAGTCTTTCCCGCACACTGCCTCCTAAAATAGCAGTGTACTCCCCGGGAAGATCCTCTTCTTTTAAAAGCTGTCCGCGGATTGCATCATCGATATCATGATTGATATAAGCAATTTTATCACACAGACGAACAATCTTTCCTTCTAAAGTAGACGGTTTTCCCTTCGTCTGATGATTTAAGATACCATCCCGTACTTCAAAGGTCAGATTGAGCCCCTGACCTTTCTTTTCTAAAACATCTACGACCCGCAGACTTTGCCTGGAATGTTCAAAGCCAGCCGAACTTAAAAGATTCAGCTCAGCTTCTCCTGCATGACCAAAGGGAGTATGCCCCAAATCATGACCAAGGGCAATGGCTTCTGTCAGATGTTCATTCAGCATAAGAGCCCGGGCGCAAGTGCGGGAAATCTGAGAAACTTCCAGAGTATGGGTAAGGCGGGTTCTATAGTGATCCCCTTCCGGCGATAAAAACACCTGGGTTTTATCCTTCATCCGGCGGAACGCTTTGGAATGGATAATTCGATCCCGATCCCTCTGATAACAGGTCCTGACATCGCATTCTTCCTCATCGCGAATCCTTCCTTTTGTCTTCGTTGAAAAAGACGCAAAAGGACTTAGATAAGTAGCTTCCCATTCTTCCTGCATTTTCCTGATCTCCATACAACCGCCCCAATCCTATCTGATCTTAATTTCCCGGTTTCACCGGTTCAATTACAGAGATTGCATCTAACGAAATCTTCATGATTTCTTTCACTTCGTCCTCTGTAATTCCCATCCTTTGTGCCAGCTCTTTCGGGGTTGCTTCCCGCTCCAGCTCTTTTGCCATCTCCGTAGCCAGATCGTTCAGCTCATTTGCCCGGCTGGCAACCTTCTTCGCAGCCATCGTCTCCCGGCTGTCCTCATCCAGAGCTGCTTCGATGGCATCCTTTATTGTATTGCTGATATACTGGTGAAATGTCATACCAGTTCCCAGTTCATATTCATTCACGCCCATCAAAAGGCCAATGTTCCCTTCCTGAATCAAATCGCCCACCGGAAGGCTTTTGTGCTTATACTGGTGTGCAATCTGAGTCACCAGATTTAACTTGGATTCTATCAACAGCTTTTTGGCATTTTCATCGCCGCAAAGCATCTTTTTCGCTACAAACTGTTCCTGCTCCGGAGTCAGATCTTTCTTATCCTTTAACTCATCCATATAAATAGATACGATCGCATCCTCTACCGGATCGTCTTCCACAAATTCTTCTTCCAGAACCGGCACCGCTTTTTCTTCATAACCGGTAATCTTTACATCCTGATTGGAAATATACTGATAAATCATCGTCCACTGATTATCATTTAATTCCATATCAGAAAAATAATCCTGAATCTCCTGCTTGCTGATACAATTGTCATTTGTCCTTGCAATCTTCAATAAAGTCGTGAGGTCCTGCAAAAACTTTCCTTTTTCTTCCATGTTGAAACCTCGCTTTGTCAAATATTTCGTATTTTCATCTGGCGGCATCCTGCAGCAAGCTGATACCGTCAGATCTATTATATCATAGTTTTCTATAGAGGGAAAGCAATGTCTGAGAGTTTTATTCCAGATTTACCAGCACAATACCTCATGTCCGGTTTCCGTTACCAGAACCATAATCTCCCATTGTGCAGACGGCATTCCGTCATCGGTGTAAACCGTCCAGTCATTTTCTGCATCTACAAAAACTTCATCGGTTCCCATATTTACCATAGGTTCGATGGTAAAAATCATACCCGGAGCCATTACCATCTCCGTTCCCTTTCTGGTCACATAACTGACATAAGGATCTTCGTGAAAAGCAAGACCCACTCCATGTCCGCCAATATCCTTTACCACACTATACCCATGAGCTTTCGCATGGTCATTGACTGCCTGTCCCATGTCTCCGAGGCAAGCCCAGGGCTTCACCTGTTCCAGTCCTTTTTCCACACATTCTTTCGCTACTTCTACCAGTTTTTTCATTTCTTCCGGTACATTGCCAATGCAGAACATCCGGGAAGAATCTGAAAAATAACCATGATAAATCGTAGACACATCTACGTTTATAATATCTCCATCCTGAAGAATAATTTCTTCATCCGGAATTCCATGACACACTTCATCGTTGATGGACGTACATACGCTCTTCGGGAAACCTTCATAACCAAGAGGAGCCGGTACACCGCCCCGTTTTGTTGTCTCATCATAAACCATCTGATCGATTTCGGCTGTTGACATACCTGCTTTGATATGTTCTCCTACATAATCAAGTACTGCTATATTGATGGCACAGCTTTCTTTGATCTTTTCAATCTGTTCCGGAGTCTTGATAATCTCTCTCGGGGGGATGATATGTCCCGCATCTGCCATCTCTTTTAACTTCTCATCAAAGCGTGCATGACACTGTTTATATTTTTTTCCACTTCCACACCAGCATGGGTCATTTCTTCCAATTGTCTTCATGTTCAATCTCTCTTTCTTTGCAGACCAAAGGCCCGCTTTCTTATCTTCTTTTGATGTTGGGGACAAATGTTTTTTGACCCCATGATATTTATTTTTTTCTCTCTATTATTTTACACCCTTCCGGTGTTTCGTCAAGCATCCGGATACAATTTACGTATCAAAAGTAATTACAGATGATGCCTTTTCCGGTTATTTTACATCCCTCCAAAGAATTTAATCACACATTATATTTTTTTAATCACATCTTATTCTTTTCCTAAAATGATTGACAAATCCCCTGTGATTGATATAATAAATTTATAATTACATTGGCATGGAACACATATGTTTTTATCATATTTAAAAAACATTGTGACAGAGTATCAACGAAGAAGTAGAGGAGTTTGACGACCTTCTTAAAAGGTCGCGGATTCTTTTGCTTTTTTTCATTTTATCCTGTCAGACAGGAAGAAAAGCAGGCTCTGTGAATGAAGAAAATAGGAAAGAAATGTCGTTTCGCCAGACCAGCATAGAAAACAGAAAGGATTGGTAACCATGATGGACATTTGCTTGCATATTAACGGATTCGACAGGCAGGTTCAAGTAGAAGAAAAATGGACGCTTCTCTATGTACTTCGTGAAGTTTTAAACCTGACCGGCACCAAATGCGGCTGTAAAACCGGAGATTGTGGAGCCTGTATGGTATTGATTGATGGAGAAGCTGTTACTTCCTGCACCCAGCGTGCTTCCCGATTAGAAGGAAAAGAAATTCTCACCATTGAAGGGATGAGCGATGGAGAACATCTTCATCCTATTCAGCAGGCATTTATTGACGCAGGTGCGGTACAATGTGGATTCTGTATTCCCGGTATGATTTTATCTGCTAAAGCGCTGCTTGATAAAAATCCGAACCCAACGGAAGAAGAAGTCCGCATCGGTATTGATAAAAATCTCTGCCGCTGTACCGGATATGAAAAAATCGTAGAAGCTATTTTATTAGCTGCCAAAAGAATGGGAGGGACCAACCTATGAAAAAAGATTTTACCGTAGTCGGACAGCCCTATCCCATCCATGATGCATTTTTGAAAGTAACCGGGCAAAAAACCTATGTAGGAGATATGAAGCTTCCTAATAT
>JALEPU010000034.1 GCA_022766905.1 Lachnospiraceae bacterium | reverse complement strand
CTTAAGGTTATCGACCTTCCTACCACAATGATGGATTTGCCAGAGGGTCAAGAGTGGGTTTTTGAGATGGTAAACAACATCTTGATTGAAGTTCTCGGAACGATTGCCGAACAGGAACGCGCAACTATCAAGCAGAGACAGGCGGAAGGAATTGCCGCAGCGAAGGAACAAGGAAAGAAACTTGGTCGTCCCGCGCTCACATTCCCCGCAAATTGGGATAAGGTTTATGCCTCTTGGAAAGCGGGAGAAATTACCGCAAAGAAGGCAATGGAACTTACCGATACAAAGAGAACGAGCTTCTACAAGCTCGTCTCTCTGATGGATGAAGAGTAGCTAAAAATAAGGGACACTTTTTTCAAAGACACATTTACTCCTATCTGAATATCTTAAAACGGCAGCGGGACACCCGAAGGACACAAGCAAAAAATAAGAGGAGAAGGATTTCTCCCTCTCCTCTTGGAAAGCCTTGATTTATAAGGTTTGATTAGCCAAAGTATCTCTCTAACAGGCCCTTGAATGCCTTGCCGTGTCGAGCTTCGTCTCTTGCCATCTCATGTACGGTGTCATGGATTGCATCGAGGTTGAGTTCTTTTGCTCGTTTTGCAAGATCTGCTTTTCCGGCTGTTGCGCCGTTTTCAGCTTCTACACGCATTTCAAGGTTTTTCTTTGTGCTGTCTGTTACAACTTCGCCTAATAATTCAGCGAATTTTGCAGCATGTTCTGCTTCTTCGTAAGCAGCTTTTTCCCAATATAAACCGATTTCAGGATATCCTTCTCTGTGTGCAACTCTTGCCATAGCAAGGTACATACCTACTTCAGAACATTCACCTTCAAAGTTTGCTCTTAAATCTTTGATGATATCTTCCGGAACACCTTTTGCAACTCCTACTACATGTTCAGCTGCCCAGGTCATTTCGCCGCCCTGTTCGATGAACTTGGAAGCTGGTACTTTACATACCGGACAAAATTCAGGTGCGCTATCACCTTCATGAACATAACCACATACAGTACATACAAATTTTTTCATTGTGCTGTTCTCCTTTATGATAATATTATTTTATGATGCCGGGGTCAAAAACTTTGGAATCTTGACATCATTTTGTGAGTTTGTTCCATAAGGAACAGATTTAGATAAAACGGATGATAAAATCCGTTTTGAAGCATATGAAAACATATAAAAATAAAATATAACAGAATAATCTATTTCACTTATAGGAAAAATAAGAATTATTCCTGACATATACTATCATACCCACTGCAGCCTGTCAATGATGTATTCTTATTTTCCGGATTGTTAACATCTTTGTAACAATCTGGGCATATGCCATAAAAAAATGTATCGTGTCCTGTTATGATTCCCGGAAAAACCCTTTGTGCGTCTTCATTGATCTTTTGAGAAAAGTCTGTGGGAAAATTAGAAATCTTTCCACACTTCTGACAGATAAAATGATAGTGAAAATCTGTGATTCCGTCAAAGCGCTCTGCGGCACCATTCAGAGATAAACGACGAATGTCGCCCTGGTCTGCCAACAGGGAAAGGTTGCGATATACCGTTCCCAGACTGATATTGGGCATCTTTTTTCGAATATCCATATAAATCATATCTGCAGTTGGGTGATCGCAGCGATGAAGCAGATTCAATAAGATTGCTTCCCGCTGACGGCTTCTTTTTCTTGTGGGAGTTTCCATAAGCAAGCTCCTTCCTGTCCGATTTTTTCACATTCATTATGGGGCGTGTCATAAAGTCCGTCATCCATCTACGAGCATGTCGTGGATTTGGACTTTTGACTCTGCAATTAATAAAAACGAGAACTATTATTAGTATAGTATAGCTACATTTGGAAGTCAATGTAAACTACATATTTCGAAGCCGGAGAAAACTCCCATTTTTACAAGTGGCAGTAAAGGATTCATTTCATCAAGCAGGAGTTTTAATCTCCGACTTCTACAAGCCGGAGAAAACTCCCATCTTGCTGAGAACGAGGGCACTGAAAAACACAGGTTTTTCAAATTTTATTTTTAAGGACATAAGAAATCCACCAGTCTCAGATTGAGTTCTGGTGGATTTCCCGAATTCTGGATTCTGTTTGATTGAATTTTCATG
>JALEPU010000025.1 GCA_022766905.1 Lachnospiraceae bacterium | reverse complement strand
TGATCTGTAATTTGAGTAGAGTCAAATACAACGAAATCAGCATAATACCCTTCTTTGATCAAACCTCTTTTAGGAATTCGAAATCTTTGCGCCGGCCGTCCTGTCATATGGTGAATGGCTTCCGGAAGGGAAAATACCTTTTCATCTCTTACATATTTTCCCAACACTCTGGCATAGGAGCCTCTGTTCCTCGGATGCTCACTTTCTCCACCTTCACTATCCGTACAAAAATTCTGTTCCGGCCGTTTCATCAAAGCTTTTAAGGTTTCTTCCGTACCGTAGACATCCACCATTCTGGCATCCAGGTCTTCAGACAAAATCTGAAGAAGACCATCCAGCGGATCTACATTTAGCATCTGTCCAATCTGCTTTAGGTTTTTCCCCCTGTAAGACATATTATTACAGCCAATTACAAGAATTCCTTCATCTGATGCGAAATCGTAAAAATTATCCCAACCGGATACTTCCGCTTTGATTTCCTGTTTTATTTTTTCCCTGCATTCCTCATCTTCCAGTCTTTTTCTTATTTCATCGTAAGAACCTGACCGGGCCCAGGGAGGCAGACAGGTGAGTAAAGAAGTACATCCAGCCACATAAGGATATTGGTCATAACTTACCGAAATTCCCATTTCGTGAGCTTTGTCCAGTAATTGAAAGATTTTTTCCAGTTTATTCTGGTTCTTCAGACCACAAATCTTAAAATGGGATATATGAAGCTTTACCTCTGACTGCTTTGCAATATCGATCAGTTCTTCCATGGATTCCAGAATATCATTTGCCTCACTTCTCTGGTGAACGGCAAAAACTCCGTCAAACTCTGCAACCACTTTACACAGGCGAATCAATTCTTCTTGCGACCCAAACAAACAGGGCACATAAATCATGCCGGCAGACATTCCAATTGCACCCTGCTCCAACTCTCTTCGAAGCATTTGTTCCATCTGTTCCATCTGTTCTTCGGTTGTTTCCACATCGTTAAGACCGACAATTTCCATCCTTAAATTACCGTATGGCACAAGATATGCAAAATTTCCTGCCGGTTTCAGAGCCCTGAGTCCATCCAGGTACTCTCCCGTCGTATGAAATTTCTCTGATAATCCATTATGTTCTCCGTCAATGGATGCTACGTAAGAATTCCATTCTTTTCCTTTTTCCGGAGAAGCAGGTACCACTGCAATTCCGTCCTGTCCGATAATCTCTGTTGTAATACCCTGAGACAATTTTTCATCCATCCAGACATTCCGAAATACTTTTGTTCCGGAATGGCAATGAGTGTCAATAAAACCAGGAACTATCATCATTCCTTCAAGGTCAATAACTTGATCTGCTATTTCTAATAGCTCTGTTCCTACTTTCAAAATTTTGTCCTCTTCAATCAAAATTTCGCCGGTCCATGGCATAATGCCAGAACCGTCCACAATTTTCCCGTGGATCAATTTTGTCTTCATGTCTTTTTTCTTCCTTCAATTCTTCATTTTCAATTTCTTATTTTATAAGACAGGAGACCCTTCACTTTCTCCTAACAATAATAGATTGCTCCTGTTGGACACATGGATATGCATAGTCCACACTGTCTGCATTCTTCTTTCCATACCTCCATATTGCCATCTTCATCAAATTTTCTGGCTACATATGGACATACCTGGATACATTTATCACAGTATTTACATTTTTCTTTGTCAAATCCCATTGAAAATCCATCATGAAGATCTTCTTTTGGCAAAGTTGAAATTACAATTCCTGACATATCATCATAGCTTTGGTAGCCATGGCTTTCCATAAAGGAATCAATCGCCTGATTCATCTTTTGAATCACCGGATAACCATTCATAATCACTGTCGAACACACCCCAATATAATTGGCTCCGGCCATAATCATTTCTACTCCATCCTGCCATTTTGTTACACCCCCAAGTCCGATAATCGGCATATCCGGAAATGCTTTCCGAAGTTCGCAGACTTTCTGTAAAATAATCGGACGAATCATGGAACCGGTCAGCCAGCCATATCCGGATGCTCCGTCCAGAACTGATTTTCCGGTTTCAATATCAATCTTTAAAGTAGGTCCGATGGAATCACAGGCTGTAAATCCGTCTGCTCCGGCTTCTTTACAAGCCTTTGCCATTTCCATAAAATCCGGTACATTGGGAGATAATTTTGCTACTACCGGAATCTTAACTCTTTTTTTCGCATCCAGGATCATTGGAACCATCGTATCCTTATCATAGGAAACTACCTCAATCACAGAAGCTCCCTGTTCTTCCAGTTTTTCTACATACTGAGAGCTTTCTTCCACTGTGTGTCCTACACTGGCAATACAGATAACTCCTGCATCTGCTGCCTTTTTCAATTCTCCATTGATCCACCGGTCTGATTCCTTTTTCTTCTATGCTTTTTTCCGGTTCATACTTGCTTTCAGATAGATGGAACTGAAACAGTGCATCTTCTTCTTTTGCCATTTTATAAGCTTCCTGAATAAATCCTTCGGAACAGGTAAAGGTAGTATGAGTACAAATTGCCCCTCAAACCAGACTTAAATGTTCTTTTGTCCAACGAACCGCATCCTGATTCATCTCCAGACATTTTTTTCCATTTTCCCGATTGATTCTTTCGCAGCTCTCCAATGATACAATTGCCCGGATTCCAATCTCCTCCAATACTTTTGCCTGCTCAATCAGAGAATCTTCTTCTACAAAAGGCCCTTCCATAGTGTCACACCATCTTCATATGTGAATCCATGATTTTTCAATACATTACCTGCCTTTGTAATAAGCCAGCCTGCTTTGATACCCTTCAACTTTTCTTCCTCCTATCTTGTTCAACCTGCTTAAAAAAGCCAATTTTTCAGATATATTTTTATAAAATCAGCTTAGTATTTTTCGATAGCAGTGTCAATATTTCCAGCCAATAATTTTAATATGATTATAATTTTTTAATATTATTAAGTTTATTTAGAATTGATTTTATCACTTTTTCTGAATAGATTGACATTTTCCCCCTTTTCCTGTAGAATTAAAATAGAAAATATGTTTGCTTTTAATTCAACCAGGAGACTCTATGATATGACCGGAAAGACTCATTGCATTGCTGCTGTTGCAGCAGCTATTACAATTGTACATCCCAAGGAACCTGAGGTAATTTTGTTAGGTGCTTCTCTTGCATTTTTAGGCGGGTTAACTCCCGATGTGGATTTATTCCAGTCTAAGCTTGGACGTAAGATTTCCCGTTTTATGATCAGCATTTTTTCGATTTTACTGTTGCTTCTTCTTCTAAAGCAGAGCTTTGGTTTTCATCTGTCCGATTGGATTCCTTTGGAACAGCTTTTTCAAAGTATTCCCAAAGGTCCCTTGCTATTTTTACTTTTATGTTCCATTGGGCTTAACACCAAACATAGAACTTTTACTCATTCTGTGTTAAGCGGGCTTTTATTTACCCTTTGTATTTATTTGTGTCTGCCTGGGTACTGGCTTTATTTCCTGATTGGTTTTTGCTCCCATCTTTTATTGGATTTATTTAATAAAGAAGGGATCGAGCTCTTTTTTCCTCTGGAAAAAAGAATCTCAATCCCTCTCTGTAAATCAAAAAATACTTATGCCAACACGATGATTCTTTGCAGTTCTGTCTGCGTTCTGGTCGGCTATTTATTTTATTTATTTCAGGACATAACATAAGACCCTTTCTGCCATAGGTATAAACACCAACAGCAGATAAGGGTCTTTCTAATCTCTGGCTCTTTTTGAATCAGATTCCAAATATCTGGCTGAAATTATGATTTTTTAAAAATGCTTTTGGCATATTTTATACCAGTTGGAGTTGTTGCCAGACCTCCTTCTCCTGTTTCTCGAAGATGGGCCGGAAGAGATGTACCTACTTCTCTCATTGCATCAATTACTTCATCCGGTGGAATTCTGCTTCGAATACCCGCCATGGCAAGATCGGAGCTGGTAACAGCATTGACAGCCCCAATCACATTTCTCTTCACACATGGAACTTCCACCAGCCCTGCAACCGGATCACAAACCAGGCCAAGAAGATTCGCAAGAGCCATAGCACTGCTATGAGCGACTGCCTCATTGGATCCACCTCTGATATAAGTAAGACCTGCTGCTGCCATAGCAGATGCCGCACCTATCTCAGCCTGGCATCCACCTGCTGCACCGGATACAAAAGCTCTGGCTGCAATGACGGACCCAATGCCGGCTGCTACATAAAGGCCTTCCAGCATAGGCTGTTCCTCAACATGATACAATTCCTCATACGTACAAAAAACTGCCGGAAGCACACCGCAGGAACCTGCCGTTGGCGCAGCTACAATCCTTCTCATGCAGGCATTTGCCTCTGCCATCTTAAGTGCATTTACCATTACCCTGCCAATAAACTCGCCACAGACCGCCTCTCCACTTAAAAAGGATTTTTCCATCTTGGCTCCATCTCCGCCTACCAGACCGCTGTTTGAAATCTGTGACGGGTCATAGGTTTCATAAATATTTTTCATTGCCTGATAAGTGTGACTCATTTTTGCCAAAGACTCTACTTTATCCATCTTTGTATCTTCTAAATCATCTTCATAAAGGATACGCCACAAAGGCAGTTCTTTCTCTTTTGCTGCCTTTAACATATCTGCAATTGACTGAAATGCCATACTATCTCTCCTGTTCCTGATTTTTCTTATACTCTTCCAATTTCATCCTGGTATGAGGGGAAAGTTTCACTCCCTCTTTATAAAGGTAAATGACCCTTCCAATATCATCCCATCCTCGAATTTCATCTACAATATCAAAAGGAATCGCATCATCACTTTCCACAATCATAATAGCAGTGCCTTTCTTTCGGCTGTCTTTATAAAGATTCAGATTTGCAATATTGATATCCATCTCATCCAGTTTTTCTACCACACGAAGTGCCATACCTGGTTTATCCTGGATTCTTGCAATCAATGTAGGGAATTCGCCGGTAAAATTCGTTACAATATCATCAATTTTACAGATTCGAATACTTCCACCACCAATGGAAGATGCTACAATCGTCCTTACTTTCCCATTCACTCCTGTTACAATAATCTGTACGCTATTGGGATGGACATCTTTTAACAAAGCTTCTCCAAATCGAACTCTCATTCCTCTTTCTTTGGCAATTTCAAAACTTTCAGGAATGCGGTAATCATCTTCTTTCATTCCAAGAAGCCCTGCTACCAGTGCCTTATCGGTCCCATGGCCTTTTCCTGTTGCCAGAAAAGAACCATACAGGTTAATCTGGGCATCCACAATCTCCTCTCCTAAAAGCTGTCTGGTTACATAGCCGATTCGTACTGCTCCTGCAGTATGAGAGCTGGATGGCCCAACCATAATCGGCCCTATAATATCAAACAGTCCCATCTCAAATCCTCCTAAATTTTATTCTCTTTTTAGATTAAGGTGTCAAAAGGTGATTACGAATTGTTTCTCTGCAAACAGCTTCCACAATCCCAATCCTTTCAAGACTCGTTCGCGAGTCTTGGCGCGGGATTCGGGTCTGCAAAGCAGACAAAATACTAATCCGAATCCCTGGGCAGGCTCACGGAGCGTATATCAGATGGGGGATTGACACCTGCCCCTGATATATCTTTCTTGCTCGCCGCCTGAAGAGGCGGGAGTCATCTTCCATCTGATATAATAAGGCACAAAAAAGGAGAAGAATATAACACGTCTCTCCCTTTTTGCGTTTTATGTATTTAAGTGTTTAAAAAGGCTTATCTTAGATCGTACGAACTTTAATAACACCGTCTAATGCTTCCAGAGCACTTACATCTGCCGGAGAGGAAACCTCAGCCAAACAGTATCCGTATTCGCCTCTCTTGCCATCTGCAATCTTCACAATGCTTCCACCGAGAATACCTTCTACTGCAGCCTGTAAAGAATCTGCTCCTTTATAAAGAACAGCAACACGATCTGTACCTTTTGCGCCAAGAGAAACTGCAGGATAGTTTACTGAATTTACAATATTGCCATTCTCTACATAATCACGAATCTCTTTTGCAGCCATAATTGCACAGTTATCTTCAGACTCAGCTGTGGATGCTCCAAGATGAGGAATTGCTACTACATTTTTACCTTTTACAATTGCCGGATTAGGGAAATCTGTTACATAGCATCCAACTTTTCCGGATTCCAATGCTTCTAACATATCAGCGTCATTTACCAGAGTATCTCTGGAGAAATTAAGGAATTTCACGCCATCTTTCATCTTAGCAATGGAATCTTTATTGATCATACCTTTTGTAGAATCTAACAGAGGTACATGAATTGTTAAATAATCACACATTCCATATAAATCTTCTACGTCAGGAACAAAAGTAACGTCGCTGTTTACATTCCATGCTGCTTTTGCAGACAAGAATGGATCATATCCATATACTTCCATACCAAGAGCCTTGGCTGCATTTGCTACTAATACACCAATTGCACCAAGGCCGATTACACCTAATTTCTTGCCCATGATTTCAGAACCGGCAAATGCTTTCTTTCCTTTTTCTACAGATTTGGAAAGGTTCTCATCATCTGCGTTGTGCTGTACCCATGCACATCCTCCAACGATATTACGGGAAGCAAGTAATAAACCTGCCATTGCAAGTTCTTTTACACCATTGGCATTTGCACCTGGTGTGTTAAACACAACAATACCTTTATCTGCACACTTTGGAAGTGGAATATTGTTTACTCCGGCTCCTGCTCTTGCTACTGCTACTAAGGAATCAGGCAGGTCAAGGTCATGCATTGCTGCGCTGCGGACTAATGCTACGTTAGCATCTGCCAGACTCTCAACTGCTTCATACTGATCGGAAAATACATCCAGACCAACTTTTGCAATCGGATTTAAACATGTATATTTTGTCATCTTATATTTCCTCCGAAATCTTATATTCTCTTTTGGGCAAATACCCTTTCTGACTTTTTATTTGGTATTTTCTGCTTCAAATTTCTTCATGAACTCTACTAAAGCTTCTACACCTTCGATTGGCATAGCGTTGTAGATAGAAGCTCTCATACCGCCTACAGATCTATGGCCTTTCAGGTTCGCAAAACCAGCTGCAGTAGATTCTTTGATGAATTTTGCATCCAGATCAGGATCGCCTGTTACAAACGGAACATTCATTAAAGAACGGTCTTTCTTTGCAACGGTTCCTTTGAACATCTTGCTTTCATCTAAGAAATCATAAAGAATCTTAGCTTTCTTTTCGTTGTATTCTTTCATAGCCTGGAGGCCGCCTCTCTTCTTCAGCCATTTGAAGACTTTACCACAGATATAAATTCCGTAGCATGGAGGTGTGTTATATAAAGAATCAGCATCTGCCTGAACTTTATAAGAGCAGATTGTTGGTGTGCCTGGCAATGGCTCATCTGTTAATAAATCTTCACGGATAATAGCAATTACAACACCTGCTGGTCCGATATTCTTCTGTGCTCCGCCGTAGATTAAACCATACTTTGTAACATCCATTGGCTCAGAAAGGAAACAGGAAGACACATCAGATACTAACACTTTACCCTTTGTATTTGGAAGTTCATGGAATTTTGTTCCATAAATTGTGTTGTTCTCACAGATATATACATAATCTGCATTTTCATCAATTGGTAAATCAGAGCAATCCGGGATATAGGAAAATGTCTTATCCTCAGAAGAAGCGATTTTATTTGCTTTACCATATTTATTCGCTTCTTTCCATGCTCTTGTAGCCCACTGTCCTGTAACAATGTAATCTGCAACTTTATTCTTCATTAAGTTCATAGGAACTGCTGCGAACTGAAGGTGAGCTCCGCCCTGTAAAAACAGTACCTTATAGTTATCAGGAATCTCTAATAAATCTCTTAAATCCTGCTCTGCATCTTTAATAATCTTGTCATAAACTTTGGAACGATGGCTCATCTCCATAACAGACATGCCGCTTCCCTGATAATCCAGCATCTCATCTGCTGCTTCTTTTAATACTTCTTCTGGCAAAACTGCCGGTCCTGCTGAAAAATTCCAAATTCTTCCCATCTCTTACTTTACCTCCGTAACTTTTGTGTTCGTTGATTTTTAGGAAAAAGGCATAAATAATATTCCCTTTTTCTGGTTATATTGTACAGTATTTTGAGAATATCGTCAACCTGTCTTCTTATTTTCAAATGTATTCCACCCAATAGAAAAGGCAGGTAAGCACCTCATACTGTACCTATCTGCCTCTGTCTTTGTACCTGAAAGATTCCCCATAGTAACTTCTAACAATGAGTTGCTTCGTCGGTAGAGTTCATTCTCTTCTCCAGAGTTTCGTCAGAATCTGATCCTTTTGCCTGAGAGTTTTTGCATTCCCCTTCGGCGCCGAATCACAACGATCATGATTACGTTCTCTCTCAGATTCTTCATCCGAATCAATATTTCACTGTAATATTATCATATCGAAAACTCTTTTCTTTGTCAATACTTTCCTTGTATTAAATAGTATTTTTTGTTATCATTTTTTTCTTTTTTTAGAATATGCTGAATTTTTTTTACTTTTTTTGTTTTTGTCACTAATATACCTTAATTTTATACGAGATTGCAGACTTTAAAGTCTCTTCTGGCTTCTCTTTCCTGATCTTTTTTCGCAATATCCTGCCTTTTATCGTACAGTTTCTTTCCTCTTGCAAGCCCGATCTCAATCTTCACCAGGCTTCCTTTTAAGTAAACCCGAAGAGGGACAATGGTATATCCTTTTATCTTGATCTGGCCCATCAGTTTATGGATTTCACTTTTATGAAGCAATAATTTTCGGACACGCAGCGGATCTTTATTAAAAATATTTCCCTTTTCATATGGATTGATATGCATCTGATGAATAAACACTTCTCCGTTTTGTATGCCGATAAATGCCTCCTTAATGGAACACTGTCCCATACGCAGTGATTTCACTTCTGTTCCATGAAGAGCGATTCCTGCTTCGAAGACTTCATCGATAAAATAATCATGTCTTGCTTTTTTATTATTTGCAATTAATTTGATGGATTCTGATTTTGCCATTTTACTCTTCCCCTACACTAAATTCTTCTAATTCAAAATCAATGGTTTTGGATAAACGATCGACTCCTGTCACACGAATCGAAACGGTCTGACCCAGTTGGAACATACGTCCATGATCTTTTCCTATCATAACATATTTTTCTTCATCATAATAGTAAAAATCATCCAAAAGTGAATGAACGGACACCATTCCTTCTACGGTATTCGGAAGTTCCACATAAAAGCCCCAGCCTGTAATACCGGAAATCGCTCCGGAAAAGACCTGTCCGATTTTATCTTCCATATACTCTGCTTTTTTCAGTTTCACAACTTCCCGTTCTGCCTCTTCTGCTCTCCGTTCCAGTCGGGAACACTGTTCTGCCACTGCAGGCAGCATTTCCTCATAATGAGCCTGTCGCCTTGCTTTCAAACCACCTCTCATCGTTTCCTTCATAATGCGGTGAATCTGAAGATCCGGATACCGCCGAATCGGAGAAGTAAAGTGACAATAATAAGAGGCAGATAAGCCAAAATGTCCTACATTTACGGTGGAATACTTTGCCTGTTTCATAGACCGCAGAGCAAGCCTGCTGATCATAGCATCTTCCGGTGTTCCTTCAATCTGTGCCAGCAATTTCTGGATTTCCTTCGGATGAATATGCTCTTTTCCGGCTTTTAACACATATCCGAAATTTCGGATCATGGCTGCCAGTTTACATATTCTTTCTCCGTCCGGTGTCTCATGGGTACGATAAACAAAAGGGATTTCCTGCCAGAAATAATCTTCTGCGACTGTCTCATTTGCCAGCAACATAAAATCTTCTATTAATTTGGTTGCGGCATTTCTTTCATATGGATGAATATCCAGCGGATGTCCTTTGCGGTCCAACACAATCTTGGATTCCGGAAAATCAAAATCGATGGATCCTCTTTTTCTTCTTTTTTCTCTTAAAAGCTCTGACAATTCTCCCATGAGAAAAAACATGGGAACCAGTTCTTCATACTCTTTTTTTGTACTTTCCTTCTGCTCTGTTATAATTTCATTTACCGCTGTATAGGTCATCCTCCGGTCAACCCGAATGACTGTATTTGCGATCTGATGATTCAAAAGCTTTCCTGTTTCATCCAGATCCATCAGGCAGGATAGAGCCAGCCGGTCCTGACCTTCATTTAAAGAACAAATTCCATTGGACAATTCCGGCGGCAGCATCGGAATCACCCGGTCAACCAGATAGACGCTGGTTCCTCTCTTTTTCGCCTCTTTATCAAGAGGAGAATTTTCTGTCACATAATGGCTGACATCCGCAATATGAACTCCCAGATGATATCCGGCTTCATCCTTTGATAAGGTAATTGCATCATCCAGATCTTTCGCATCTTCTCCATCAATGGTAACTGTCTGCAAATGTCTTAAATCAATTCTATCCCTGTACTCTTTTGGCAAAAGTTCCTGGCTGATCTGTCTAACTTCCTGTTTTACTTCTTTTGGAAATTCTACCGGCAATTCATAGGCTTTCACAATAGAAATAATATCAGTTCCCGGATCATTGATATGGCCAAGAATTTCTGTTATGATTCCTTCCGGACTTTTTCTTCCTTTTCCGTAATCTACTATTTTTACTACAACTTTATGCCCTGTTACAGCACCTTTACTTCTTTCTTTTGGCACATAAATATCAGATGGAATTTTTTGATTATCCGGTATCACAAATCCGGTATTTTTATTTCTTTCAAAGGTTCCTACTACCGTTTTGGTTCCTCTGGATAAAATCTTTACAATTCGCCCTTCCACATTTTTGTTTCCTGCTGCATGTTCTTGCGTCACTTCCACCATGACTTCATCCTTATAAAAAGCGCCATAAGTCTCCGCCTCCGGGATAAAGATATCTTTTTCCCATCCATCCACCCGAACAAAGCCAAATCCTCTGCTGGTAGATTCAAAAATTCCGGAAATAATCTTTTTACTGGTCAACTGATATTTTCCCTTTTTTGTCTGTTCAATCCGTCCTTCCAGAACAAGTTCCTGCAAAATCTCTGCCAGGATATATTTTTCCAGAGGACTAACCAGTAACATATAACATAATTCCTTTAATTTCATAGGACGATACGTATCTTCTCCCATAAAATCAAGGATCATTTTTTTCTTTTCTTCTAATAATTCTCGATTCATATGCTCTCCTGTTATATGAAAAAAGCTGTTGCAAAAGAATCTCATTTCTTATCGCAACAGCTTCTCTTTTCTTCTTTTTCGATTAGATCAGGCACAAAACGATTGCCATCACAAAAAATAATACACTGACTACAGTTGTCGCCTTAATCAGTTTACCTTCTTTGGAACGTCCTTTGTTCTTACCCCAGTACGTATCTGACATACCGCTGATTGTTCCAAGGCCCGCTTCTTTTCCTTCCTGTGCCATTACCAAAATAACCATTGCAAGACAAATGATAATAAATAAAATTGTAAGCGCTGTCTTCATCTATCCTACACCTCCTGTGCCGCTGATGAAAGTGAATCTTTTTTCACTTTTCTTTTTACTCATGAACGCAGGAAAATCTACCATTCCACGTCCAAACTCAATCAACATTTAGCATAACATAGAACATGGTAAAAGACAAGTTATTTTTCTGTTTTCATTCCAATTTGTTTGAAAAGGTACCCATTTTGTTCAGCATTTCTTCTATTTTAAGGAGTCTGTTATATTTTGCTGTCCGATCGGAACGGCAAGGCGCTCCTGTTTTTATTTGTCCCGCATTTAAAGCGACACAAAGATCTGCAATTGTTGTATCCTCTGTTTCACCGGAACGATGAGAAATAATCGTTCCATATCCGGCTCTTTTCGCCATTTCCACCGCCTGTATCGTTTCTGTCAGTGTACCAATCTGATTCATTTTTATTAAAATCGCATTTCCAATACCATCTTCAATTCCTTTTTTCAACCGTTTGGTATTGGTTACAAAAAGGTCATCCCCGACCAGCTGGATTTTATCTCCCAATCGATAAGTCAGAACTTTCCATCCTTTCATATCTTCTTCATTCAGGCCGTCTTCAATGGAATAAATCGGGAACTGTTCCACCAGCTCTTCATAATACTGAACCATTTCTTCTGCATTCCGATAGATTTCTTTTCCTGCCATTTTACTCTCTCCAGGGAAATAATACCGGTCTTTTGTTTCATCATACAATTCCGAAGCTGCTGCATCAATAGCAATGGAAATATCTTCTCCCGGTTTATATCCGGCCTGCGTTATCGCTTCCACCATAATAGTCAAAACTTCTTTTGAATCTGAAAGATCCGGTGCAAAGCCTCCCTCATCTCCCACTCCGGTAGAAAGACCTTTTTTCATAAGAACTTTTTTCAACGTATGATAAACTTCCACTGACATCCGCATGGCTTCTTTCATGGAATCTGCTCCAATCGGAGCCACCATAAATTCCTGAAGATCCACCGTATTCGAAGCATGAACTCCACCGTTCAATATGTTCATCATCGGAAGCGGCAAACGATTTGCTCCAACTCCTCCCAGATAACGATACAGGGGAATTCCAAGGCCGTTTGCTGCCGCTTTTGCCACTGCAATTGACACGCCAAGAATGGCATTAGCACCATATTTGGATTTGTTTTCTGTACCATCTGCTTCTATCATCATAGCATCGATTTCCATCTGATCCAATGCATTTTTTCCAATCAGGCGGTCAGCAAGCCTGGTATTCACGTTCGTGACTGCCTTTTCCACTCCTTTTCCCAGATAACGCTTTTCTTTATCCCGAAGCTCCACTGCCTCGAACTGTCCTGTAGAAGCACCGGAAGGAACCATGGCACTTCCCTTCACTCCGTTTCTTAAAGTAATTTCTACTTCAACCGTTGGATTTCCCCGGGAATCTAATACTTCCAGAGCTTTCACGTCGGTAATTTCCAATTGTTTTCTCATCATAATGCTGCCTCCATTTTATTTCTGATCCCCTTTCTACCCGGGGACAAAAGATTAAGATTTCTTTTCCATTATTTCCTTTTGGCTTCATTTCTATTCTTTTCTATTCTCTTTTTTGGAAATTTTGGTCAAAATGGCAGTAAAAATGCCAGATGCAACCATCGGTTGCGCACTTTCCAAGCGCACTTTCTGGTCAGATCCTCAATCTTATGATATATTTATCTCATCGATAAGGAATTATTTATCATTTTCACAATTCCTTAAGCCGGCTAAATAGGAAAATTCGAATGCAATAAAAATTTCAGAGAGGTGAATTCAATGAATCTAGCAGACAAAATTATTTATTTACGCAAACAAAAGAATTGGTCCCAGGAAGAACTGGCGGAACAATTAGGCATATCCAGACAATCGGTTTCCAAATGGGAAAGCCAGACTTCCGTCCCTGACCTGGATAAAATACTGAAATTGAGCAAAATCTTTGATGTGAGTACAGACTTCTTATTAAAAGACGATCTGGATCTTACGGATTTTGAGAAACCGGAAACAGTTTTTGCAGAGGAACCTTTGGAAGAACCCGGAAAACATCTTTCTGCAAAAGATGCGGACACATACCTGGATCTGGTGGCTCATCTAGCTCCGAAGATCGCCCTTGGCGTCTGCCTTTGCATCATTGGTCCGGCTTTATTAATCGGCCTCCAGTGTTTTGTCCCCTTAAACGGCACCGAAACATCCTTTCTGACCGAAGAATCTGCTTCTGCCTTTGGAGTCGTTCTCCTGCTTCTCTTTTGTGCAGCCGGTGTATTTTTACTCATCAGCAATGGAATGCGGTTAAGCAAATATGAATTTTTTGAAACAGACCCCTTTGTTTTAGACATGGGAATTCAGGAAATTGTAACCGATAAGAAAACTCAGTTCGAATCTGTTTTCCGAAAATGTACTGCAGGAGGAACCGGACTTTGTATTCTTTCTGTCATCCCCCTCATGCTTGCCTATGGATTTGGGGCCGGAGAACGGATGTATATTCTTTGTACTTCCATTCTTCTATTCCTCATTGCTTTTGCAGTTACTCTTTTTATCTGGTCCGGAATGATCCATGGAAGTTTTGATAAACTTCTGGAAGTGGGAGATTATACAAAGGAAAATAAAAAAATCAATAAAAAAACCGGAAGTTTTCCCGGAATCTACTGGTGTATCGTCACTGCCATCTATCTTGGAATCAGCTTTGTGACCGATCGATGGGACTTCTCCTGGATTATCTGGCCGGTGGCCGGCGTATTATTTGCTGCTCTTCATCAGATCGTACGAAATCTGGCGAAAAAAGGACTTCATTCCTAACAAAAAAAGAAGCAGATTCTGTCCTGTTTGATACTGCCCTCCTCATATTTTATCCAATGATAAAAGGCCGTATCATTTCTGACAGAAATCTGCTTCTTTTTTAATTAATCCCCAAAAGAGATAACAGTTCTTTATGAGGATTTTTTTCTTCTGCATCAAACACATCAATAAAATTAATTGCCCCGCTTTTCTCATAGTAAGCAGGAAACATAAAGCCCCATTCCGGTTCTCCCGGTTCATAATCTCCTGTCACAGGGCAGATAGCACAAATCAGATACTCAAAAGTCTCTTCTGATTCGCCTAAGCGTTGGTGATCTGACGCTTTTCTGGGAATATCATAACAGTCATGAAATATGAATACACCATAATCATGACTTGCCTGATAATATTGTCCAATCATATCATAAAACACATCCATCAGTTCATCATTTTTCAAGCCACAGGATTTCATTCCCATAAGAAGCTGCCACATACTGCCTAGTTTCATACTCTTTTCCGGGAAAACATACCGTACAAGCTTCACGTTTGTCTTTGCAAAAGGAATTGTTTTAGCAATTTCCAGATTTTTCCTTTTCTCTTTTTCCGACAATTTCAAAAAGTTAATATTAAAGGTACCGTCTATTTCTCCATTCTTATCCATATAGCTGCCTGCAATTCTTGTCATGGAAGTCCTTTTGGGTGTCATCCTTCTGGTCAGATCCAGAATATCTTCCCTTTCTATTTTCATCCTATTCATAACTAGTCTCCTGTTTTCTGTTCTAATGAATATCCTTCCGGTTATACTGCCAGTAAGCTGCCAGAATTCCCGCCCCGCCATAGGCAAGCCCCAGGGCCAGAATCCCTGTTTCGATCTTTCCATTGGTTACAATATCCGTTCCTTCCGCATAGGCAAAAGGAGTGATGTATCGAAGAAAATCCACTTTATCTGAAATATTGGCAACAATATTGAGGAAATATAACACAGATGCCAGTCCAAGACCGATTCCCATGGTTCCTCTTCTAATAAAAGCGGAAATTCCAAAGCAGATTCCCCCTATTTCTAACTGAAGAAAGAAGTACGCAAGATGGAGTAAGAGTATTTCCTTCCATGGAATTTCCTCTCCTATCGCCACCAGAGAAACATAAGAAGCAGCCAGCACAATCAGGTTCAATAAAATAATTTCCACGATAACCGCGGCAAGTTTTCCTGATATCACATAATTTCTGCTGATCGGATGAGTCAGAAGAAATTCGCCGGTGTGATCCTTTTCTTCTTTTGAAAGCATGGTGACAGCACAAAATGCTGCGAAAAAGGCTCCTCCCAGTCCCAGAATGTTGCCGCACTCTACTGCATAGAACCCTTCTAAAGTTCCAAAACTTACCTGATCCATCCCAAAAGCTGCTGTAAAGCTTCCCATGGAACTGAACAAATCTCCGACTTCATTCATTTCTCCTTTCATCTCCGGAAACAGCAAAATACAAATCACCATCAAAAATGCAATGGAAATGGTCCAAATAATCAGAGACAGCATTCCCTGTTTTAATTCATGTTTCGTAAGTGTCATGCCGTCTCACCTCCATCTTGATAATAATGCATGAAAACTTCTTCCAGATCCGGTTCCGCGATGACAAGATCTGTCATATGTTTCTGTGATAACTGGTAAATCAATTCATTGATATCTCCTGCATACAGGAAACTGATTCCATTTTCAATCTGTTTCAAGTCTTTTACGCCTTTTAAGAAGTCAGGTTTAAACTCTCCATGAACCGTAACCCGTTTTGCCCGATTTTTCATCAGATTTTCCACACTGTCGCAGGCAGTCACCGATCCTTCCCGAATAATCGCTGCCCTTGTACAGTTTCTTTGAATTTCAGATAAGATATGAGACGAAAGAAATACCGTTGTTCCTTCCTCATTCCTTTCTTTCAAAATCTGGAAAAACTCTCTTTGCATCAAAGGATCCAGACCGGAAGTAGGTTCATCCAGAATCAACAATTTCGGTTCATGCAAAAGGGCACAGACAATTCCAACTTTTTTTCGATTTCCAAAGGACAGCTCTTCCACCTTTCTTCCCGGATCCAGCTGAAGTCGTTCACATAATTTCTTTGCTTCTTTCTCACAATTTTTCTTTCTCAAATCAGCAGAAAGCTTTAAAATATCTTTTACCTTCATTCCCTGGTAAAAAATAGCCTCTGAAGGCAGATATCCAACCTGTTTTCGAATCTCTGTCTGTTCTTTTTGAATATCTTTTCCAAAAATAGCCGCTTTTCCGTCAGTTGGTTTTAAAAGACCAAGCAAAGTTCTAATTGTAGTACTTTTGCCTGCCCCATTCGGTCCGATAAATCCAAAAAACTCTCCTTCTTTTACCAAAAGATCCAGATTGATAATTCCTCTTTCCTTTCCATAATATTTGGTAAGGCCCATTGTCTTAATTGCTTCCATGTTACACCTCTTTTCTAAGATAAACAGATTTCCAGAAATCAATCAGTTCCAGGAAATCATGCTCCATCTCATCCATATCAAGCTCTCCTCTTTGTACCCTTTCCCACAAATATCCTGCCGACGCCCAATACATATCCTGATACATCATTTTCAGGTTCAGACCGGGAATAAACTGTTCCGGGTCAATCTTTAGCAAGGTAGCATTTGCTTTAAAATTCAGTGCCCGCTTATAACTTTCCTGAATATCCGGGCAGACGTCCGAATCCTTCTCATAAAAAGCCTTAATCACAAAATTGGCCATATCAGGATTCTTTCTGATTATGTACATTTTTGCTTTCATCCCTGCATACATAATATCAAAAAAGTCCCTTTTTTCGTAACATCCAAACTGCTCCAGACATTCTATAGTTACCCTGGCACACCTGTCCCAGAGAAATAAATATAACTCTTTTTTATTATGAAAATAATGAAATAACAGGGATTTGCTGATTCCGGCAGCATCTGCGATCTCACTCATAGGACTTTTTTTATAAGAATTTCTTGAAAAGACCCGATATCCGGCATTAATAATCTTCTCCTGTTTTTCAAGAGGCAGGTTAAAAAATTTCTCATTCACAATCTCCTCCCCCTCCTTCCAACTACTATCTATTATACTCTATTGACCGTTTTTGAGAAGACGGTCAACAGCAAAAAACCCGAAAATAAGAAATATTACTTTCGAGTTTTTCTTTCTGTCCAATTATAACGATTTTTGAAAATACTTTTCTCTTTCTTCGTCCGGAACAAGACTTCCTCCCGTTGCCCATACAACATGAACAGCCTGTTTCATTTTGGATTCCAGGTGATTTTCTTTTAAATATTGGTTCATTCTCTCATCGTTTTGCATCCGTATCGGACCTGAAAATCCGGCACAGGCACTGGGTTCCAGAAAAATCCCTTCCTGTTCCATCAGTACATGCAGGTATTCATAGAGTTTTTCATCTTTGACTGTAAATTCTCCACTTAAAGAGTGGTTCATCATTTTTCCCACAAAGGCAGAAGGTCTGCCCACCGCCAGGCCGTCTGCACTGGTTTTTCCTGTCAGACCGATGTCCTGAACACAAATCTGATGGTTTTTTCCTGTAACCATTCCTAACAACATACAGGGAGCCTGTACCGGCTCTGCAAAAAAACAATGTACGTAATCCCCATAGATTTGTTTTAACCCAAAGCTGATTCCACCAGGAGCACCACCTACTCCGCATGGAAGATAAACAAACAGCGGATGCTCTTCATCAATATGAATATTTCGTTTCTCCAACTGTTTTTCCAGTCGTTGTCCTGCAACTGCATATCCTAAAAACAGATTTTTAGAATTTTCATCATCCACAAAATAGCTTTTCGGATCCTGATCCGATAAAGCCCTTCCTTTTTTTACGGCTTCTGAATAGTCACCTGCATATTCTCGTACGTTGACACCATAGCTTCGAAGTAAGTCTTTTTTCCATTGTCTGGCATCTGCAGACATATGAACAATCACCTGATAACCCAATACAGCACTGATTATCCCAATACTAAGGCCAAGATTACCGGTAGACCCGACCTGTATCTTATAATTCTGAAAAAACATTTTCTTTTCCGGTTCCAGAAGAATCTCATAGGAATCAGTTGGTTTTAACACACCATGAGCAACAGCAAGATCTTCTGTATATTTCAGTACTTCATAGATTCCTCCCCGGGCTTTCACCGATCCTGCAATCGGAAGATGGCTATCCTCTTTCAGGAAAAGTCTGCCCATAAAGTTGCTGTTATAGTGCTCCTTAATATACGTTTTCATCTTATGTATTTCTTCCAATGGAGATTCAATCATTCCATGGTCTTTTTGGGTTTCCGGAAAACAGGCTTCTATCAATGGTGCAAATCGTTCCAGCCTTTTTGCCGCATCATCAATATCGTCCCGATTCAATTCCCATTCTTTTTCACATTCTACAAAAGAAGTCTTTTTTTGATTGATCCACAATACTTCTTCCCCCTGTGACATGGGAATCAAAATCGAATTTTCCTTTTTCAGCTCATCTACAGATATCTTTTTTTCCATCTGAAGTTCCCTTCCTCTTCTCACATCATTCATTTTCCTTCCCCTTTATATACTTCCATCATTCTTTCTTCTTCAAACTGTCTGGAATAAAGGTGATAATAGGAGCCTTTCTTTTTCATCAGTTCCTTATGAGTTCCCTGCTCCATCACTTTTCCATCCTTCATAAAAAGAATCAAATCTGCATGTCGTATTGTGGAAAGACGATGGGCAATCATAAAAGAGGTATGACCGGCCAACAGTTGATCTGTTGCTTTCTGAATCAGCTGTTCCGTCCACGTATCAATCGAGGAAGTCGCCTCATCCAGCACAAAAACAGACGGTTTTGCCAAAATAGCCCGGGCAAAGGAAATCAATTGCTTTTCTCCTGTGGACAGTCGATTTCCTCCTTCTCCCACATAGGTGTCGTATCCATACTCCATTTTTTCAATCACTTCATGAGCATATACTTGTTTTGCTGCTTCTTCCACTTCTTCGTCAGTTGCATCCAGTCGTCCATATCGTATATTTTCCCGAATCGTTCCGGAAAATAAATGAGGATTTTGCAGCACATATCCAATCTGACTGTGAAGCCAGAGCTGAGAACGCTCCCTGTAATCTTTTCCATCGATGAGAATATTCCCTTTTGTCGGTTCAAAAAAGCGACCTATCAGATTGACAATCGTAGATTTTCCGGCTCCGGTCTCTCCCACAATCGCAACTTTCGTTCCCGCCTTGATATGTAATGAAAAAT
>JALEPU010000019.1 GCA_022766905.1 Lachnospiraceae bacterium | reverse complement strand
TTGCTCTTCCAAAATCGGAATTTCCTATAAAGATTAGGGTGTCAAAAGACGCCATATAACATATTCTTTTTGTTTGTACCTTGAAAATTTAACACGAATTGATAAATGAATTGCTTTTTGAAATGATAAGTAGCCCTATTGATGCTTTTTATAAGGGAATCTGTTACTTGATATTTATGCAGTTTCTTCGTTTTGGACATGATTATATAAACCATTAGAATAATCTAACAGTTTTTGAAAATCTAAAGCTGCTATCTTAAAGCCGAAAAACAACCGCGTGCGATGTTTACCATGAACAGGTATCTTATCCACATGGTATCTTCGGCGAAGCAATGAAGGAATTGCTTCCACTCCATTCCTAAATTTGGCATACTCTGAGAATTCTTCTGTTTTCATGTATTGCAATTGCTTTGCTCGACCAACAGCTTTCCAAGACACCTCTTTACGTACACGAGTTTTCAAAAATCGTGGATTGCAGCGTTCTTTGAATGGACAATTTTCACAATTGCATGTTTTAAAGTAAGCAATTGAACAATCATTATGAGGGTCGTATCTACATTCTTCTGGAGCGTATCCATTTATGCATTTGAGTAAATAGTGCCCATCATCCGTAAATACAAAATCTGCATATATTTCATCTGGTTTTCTTCCTGTGAAATTGGTTGTAACAAGTTTAAGATTATGTTCTGAAGCCAGGCGTGAATTTTCTTCACCACTGTACGCTCCATCTGCAACAATGATAGAATCATCAGAAAAGGTATTCTGATCATTAAGATAATCTTTCATAAACTGATTGTCTGCATATGTGTTTTGTTGGTAATCATAATCAGTTATTAAACTACCACCGTTCTCACCTACAGATTCGACTACATTTCCAACATACCCAAGATGTTTGCCGCCAGCTTTATATCTAAATGTAGCCTCTGGATCAGAAGGATTGAGCAATACTTCTGAAGGATTTTCCACTTCCTCTTTTTGACGTAAACGCCTTGTTCCGTCGTCATCAATGATAGTACGTTCCTTTAAGAGACGGATAAGTAACTGATATTCACTTGTATCATCAAAGTCACCAGTGGAATCACATATCGTGACAAGAATATCTGCATCCTTCATCACAGTGATGGTCCTCTCAGTAGCATCTTTGTCACGTTTATGATAAATACATTTATTGTAATCATCCTTTTCAATGTAATGATGCTGTTCTTCCGGGAGTTCAGTTCCCCGTTCATTCATAACCTTACAGAGATTAGCAACGCATGTATAAAATAGTTCGAGTAAAGAAAGATTTCTGATATTTGCAGCAACCATTAAGCTATCCATTCGCTGCTTATCTGGAGTAATGTTCATAAAATCAGCTATCTCTTTTGCCATTTTAACAACACACTCATGAATAAGATCAACATCATGTTCTGTTTCATAAGATAGTACTCTGGCTCTGAATCGACTAAGTGTTCTGTCACTAATGGGTTGCTCTTTGAAGCTTGTTGTATGTAGAGCATACTGGTAGCGAATATCAAACGCCATTGCTTCAACAATCTCATCATCTGTGACATTCAGTGCTTCTTTAAGTATAAGTGCTCCAACTATAACATTAACTGGAGTGTTTGGTCTTGAAGCCTTTTCACTATAAAGAACAGAAAATATATCTTCATCAATGGCTGGAAAAACTTTATCCGCAAAAGTCTTAGCCCAAGATTTTTCCAACATTCTTTTTTCTCGTTCTGTAAGATTAAAAGTACTGTCCAAAAGTGTAAGTTGCTGATTATCATTTTTTACAAAAGACATAAGAATCACCTCGATATTTGATACTTGTATTTTACCAAATATCACTGTGATTTTGAATATCGTGTTAAGTTTTCAAGGTACAAATATATATCAAAGGTCACTGACCTTTTGACACCCTAATCAATATAGTAAATAAAACTGTGCACAAACCATAGGATGGACAGTAAGGCCCGTATAAAAATCCAACATCCACACATACTTTCTTGCGGACTGCTGCCAATGAGGTCCCTACTGTCCATCATTATCATTCTGTCATCAATTTTTGCACTTCTGCTGCATTTGCTTTTTTTGTTTCGCTATGGTAAATGATTTCTCCTTTTTCCATCACATTGATCTCATCTGTATGTTTCAATACAAAATCCAGATACTGCTCTACCATTAATACCGTAATACCTTTCCATTGATTAATTTTCTGGATCGCGGCACCAATATCTTTAATGATCGATGGCTGGATTCCCTCGGTAGGCTCATCTAAGATCAATATTTTAGGTTCTGCTACTAAGGCTCTTGCAATTGCCAACTGCTGCTGCTGTCCACCAGATAAAGAGCCGCCTTTTCTTTTTGCGAACTGGGGAAGAATCGGAAAAAGATCGTAGATATAATCTGGAATCTTCCCTTTTCCTCCAATCGGCTGTAATCCCAATTCAATGTTTTCTTCCACGGTCATCTGTGGAAAAATATCTCTTCCCTGTGGTACATATCCAATTCCTCTTTTTACTCGCTCATATGTTGGAAGCTTTATTAAATCTTCTCCGTTCATCTGGATTTTTCCTTCTGGAGTTTTTATCAATCCCATAATACTCCGCAACGTTGTACTTTTTCCAACACCATTTCTTCCAATGAGGCCAACGATCTTTCCTTCTGGAACCTCTAGAGACAGATTTCTTAAAATACAGCTTTCTCCATAATACGCATCAACATTGGATAATTTCAACATCCTATTCGCCTCCCCTTCCAAGATATACTGCCTGAACAGTTTCATCTGCAAGTACGCTGGTAATGTCGCCTTCCATCAAAACCTTTCCTTCATGAAGAACCGTTACCTTATCCGCAATCTGTTTTACAAAATCCATATCATGTTCAATCACGATGATGGTACAGTCCTTTTTGATTTCTTTCAGAATTTCTCCAGTTCGAAAAGTCTCCGGCTTTCCCATTCCTGCTGCTGGTTCATCCAACATAATGATTTCCGGTT
>JALEPU010000179.1 GCA_022766905.1 Lachnospiraceae bacterium | reverse complement strand
TTTTCATAGCAGCGGACAAGTTCTCCTGCAGGCTCTGAAAAGAAACCATGCAAGGAAAACCATCTTCTGGCTATTATTTAGAATATAACTCGACAATCAGAGTTTCATTTACAGGAACATCAATCTGATCTCTTGTAGGAAGTTCTTTTACTTCACCGGAAAGAGTCTCATAGTTAATCTCTAACCATGCAGGAACTAATCTTCCTTCTGTAACCTCTAAGATATCTTTATATCTCTGAGCGGATTTTACTTTTTCTTTGATTTCGATTGTGTCACCAGCTTTTACAAGGTAAGATGGGATGTTTACACATTTGCCATTTACCAGTACATGTTTGTGGTCAACAATCTGTCTTGCTTCTTTTCTTGTTCTTGCAAGACCCATACGGAAAACAACGTTGTCTAATCTTGTCTCTAAGATAACCATCAGGTTAGGACCTGTAAGACCACGCATTCTCTCTGCTTTTGCGAAGTAGTTGCGGAAAGGTTTTTCCAATACTCCGTAGATGAATTTAGCTTTCTGTTTCTCACGAAGCTGAAGGCCGTATTCACTCATTTTTCTGTTTGCTCTATTTAATGTTCTATTAGACTTTTTATCAATTCCTAAATAGATTGGATCAAGACCTAAAGATCTGCATCTTTTCAGGACTGGAGTTCTATCTACTGCCATATTAACGTACCTCCCTATTCATCAGACTCTTCTTCTTTTTGGTGGACGACATCCATTGTGAGGAACCGGTGTTACGTCACGGATGCTAGTTACTTCAAGACCACAAGCCTGCAGGGCACGGATTGCTGCTTCTCTTCCTGAACCTGGTCCTTTTACCATAACTTCTACTGTTTTTAAACCATGTACCAGCGCTGCTTTGGTAGCTGTCTCAGCTGCCATCTGAGCTGCGTAAGGGGTAGATTTTCTGGAACCTCTGAATCCTAATCCACCTGCGCTGGCCCAAGAAAGAGCGTTACCTTCTGAATCGGTGATTGTTACGATTGTGTTATTGAAGGAAGACTGAATGTGAGCCTGTCCACGCTCTATATTTTTCTTTACTCTTCTTTTTGTCACTTTCTTAGCAACTTTTTTAGCCATTACGAAACCCTCCTAAGGTTATAAACTCTTCTATCTATTATTTCTTCTTATTTGCAACTGTTCTCTTAGGACCTTTACGTGTTCTCGCATTGGTTTTAGTCTTCTGTCCACGAACAGGAAGACCTTTTCTATGACGGATTCCTCTATAACATCCAATCTCCTGTAAACGTTTGATATTTAATGCGATTTCTCTACGTAAGTCACCTTCTACCAGCATGTGCTCTCCATTGATGATCTCAGAGATTTTCTTTACTTCATCATCTGTTAAGTCACGAACGCGGGTATCCGGATTAACGCCTGCTTCTTCAAGAATACGGTTGGATGTTGCTCTACCGATACCATAAATATAAGTCAGACCAATCTCAACACGTTTTTCTCTTGGTAAGTCAACTCCTGAAATACGAGCCATTTGTGCACCTCCACTAATAATTGCATTAAGACAAGACAAGGTAAATGACGGTAGACCTTTCTTGTCTATCTCTTCTTTTTAATTGTATACATAAGTAATCAGCCCGAACAACCTATCCTGGTGGTTCAAGCTACAGCCGCTTCACTTATATTGTCTGCGTCAAACTCGCGCTGAATATTATACCTGATTGCGCTACAAAAAGCAAGGACTTTCTTTAGCCCTGGCGCTGTTTGTGTTTTGGGTTTTCGCAGATCACTCTGATTGAGCCTTTTCTTTTGATAACTTTGCATTTTTCGCAAATAGGTTTTACGGATGCTCTAACCTTCATCTACAATCTCTCCTTTCAAAACGCTTAGACTATCTAAGTATAGCACCGGGAATCCCGGAATGCAAGTGTTTTTTTATTTATCTCTCCAAACAATTCTACCCTTTGTTAAATCGTATGGGGATAATTCGATGGTTACTTTATCGCCTGGAAGAATTTTAATAAAATTCATTCTCAGCTTTCCACTGATATGACCAAGTACCTGATGGCCATTTTCCAGCTCAACTTTAAACATGGCGTTTGGAAGTTTCTCTACTACTACACCTTCTACTTCAATTACATCTGCTTTAGACATTTTTAAATCCTCCTATGCTCTCTATAATATGTCTTGATCGCACATTTTATATCCTCATCTCTAATCGGCTTTTCACTTACAATCAACTCTTCTATCTTTTTATCCATGCAGTGAATGACCTGAATATGTTTTACCTTTTTTTTCTTGGGTTTGTCAAGGGTTTTTATTTCCCCATCTGCCAGTAAAACATAGTCTTTTCCATCCTGTTTTGCTGTTTCTTCTATTATAATATATAGCCTGCCCTTATCATGGCCGGCAAGAGATGTGGCAAAATAACCTTTTTTATACTCTACCATAACTATCACCTACTGTACGGATAATAACTCGCAGCCATCTTTTGTAACAAGCACTGTATTTTCATAATGTGCAGATAAAGAACCATCTGCAGTAACAACAGTCCAGTCATCATCCAGCCATTTCACATGAAATGCTCCGGCATTAATCATCGGTTCAATTGCAAGAGTCATGCCGGCCTGTAATCTGGCTCCTCTTCTTTTTTGTACGAAGTTGGGAACCTCCGGTGCCTCATGAAGGCTTGTGCCAACTCCATGACCAACCAGATCTCTGACCACTGAAAAGCCATTTTTTTCAGCATGTTCCTGCACTGCTCTTGAAATATCTCCAATGTGTGCGCCTTCTTTTACCACATGACATGCTTCATCAAAACATTCCCTGGTAACCCGGATCAACTTGGCCGCTTCGTCGGAAATATGCCCAATTCCATGGGTTCTTGCCGCATCGGAATGATATCCTTTGTAAATGACGCCTGCATCCAGACTTACGATATCTCCTTCTTTTATAAAATGTTTTTTAGAAGGAATTCCATGTACAACCTCATTATTTACAGAGACACAGATAGAGGCTGGATATCCCTGATAATTCAAGAAAGAAGGGATACATCCGTAACTTCTAATGATTTCTTCACCCAGTTTATCAATGTCATAAGTAGTCATACCCGGCCGAAGAGCTTTGGAAAGCTCTTCATGGGTAATCGCGAGAATTCTTCCGGCTTCTTTCATTAATTCAATTTCTCTGTCTGATTTAATTGAAATCGGCATATTATTTATTCTCCCAGAAATTTTGTAATCTCTGCAAATACAACGTCAATGTCAACAGTACCATCTACGGTATGAAGGACACCTTTTGCGTCATAATGATCAATCAAAGGCTGTGTCTGATCATGGTAAACGGAAAGACGTTTTGCTACTGTTTCCGGCTTGTCATCATCTCTTAAGATCAGTTCGCCCTTACATACATCGCAAATTCCTTCTTCTTTTGTTGGATTATATACAATATGATAAGTTGCTCCACAGTTTACACAAGCACGTCTTCCGGACATTCTTTTTACAATGTTTTCATCCGGAACATCTACGTTAATTGCATATTCGATTTTCTCGCCTCTGTCATTTAAAGCAGAGTCTAATGCTTCTGCCTGTGGAATTGTTCTTGGAAATCCATCCAGAATATATCCTTTGATACAATCTTTTTGTTTAATTCTGTCTAAAACAAGTTCTACCGTTAATTCATCCGGCACTAACTGTCCTGCATCCATGTAAGCTTTTGCTTTCTTTCCAAGCTCTGTTCCATTTTTGATATTTGCTCTGAAAATATCTCCTGTTGAAATATGAGGAATATCGTATTTTGCGGCAATCATTTTTGCCTGTGTTCCTTTTCCTGCGCCAGGTGCTCCAAGCATAATAATCTTCATCGTTTACCCTCCTTCTAATTCAGTTTTATACAACCACAAGAAGGGATGTTGCGAAGATACCAATCTCACACAACAGCCCTTTATTATTCACATCAATAGAAATCTTTCTATTGCTTATTCACTAAGAAATCCGGAATAGTGACGAACTAACATCTGGGATTCCATCTGCTTGATTGTCTCAAGAACTACTCCAACTACGATGATCAGAGAAGTGCCTCCAAAGGATACGTCTGCTCCAAATACACCGTTAAAGAAGATTGGAATCACCGCGATAATCGTAAGTCCTACAGCCCCAATAAAAATAATGGAATTTAAAATACGATTCAGGTAATCGGTTGTTGTTCTACCCGGACGAATACCAGGAATAAATCCACCCTGTTTCTTCATATTGTTGGATACTTCAATTGGGTTAAATGTAATAGAAGTATAAAAATATGCAAACAAAATTACCAGAACAATATAAATCAATAATCCGATGGAACGTTTTGGATGTTCCGGATCGCACCAGTTGGACTGGTTTAAAGCCGCAATAATCTTTCCTGCTGTTGAAGTAGTCTTTACAGTAAAGAACTGGCTGATAATAATTGGGAACTGAAGCAGTGAAGAAGCAAAGATAATCGGAATAACGCCGGCCGTATTTACTTTTAACGGAATATGTGTAGCCTGGCCGCCTACCATCTTTCTTCCCTGCAATTTCTTGGAATACTGTACCGGGATTCTTCTTTCTGCATCCTGTAATAAGATTGTCAGAATAACGGTACCAAGAATAACACCAAGAATAATTGCGATTGCAATCACCATATCACCGATTTGCTTATCCTGTATGAATTTTTGATATAATCCGTAAAAATCATTTGGCATTCTGGACACGATATTTATTAACAAGATAATAGAAATACCATTTCCGATACCATTTTCCGTAATACGCTCGCCTAACCACATAACCATGGCACTACCTGCTGTTAAAGCACATACCATAGTGATCACTGTCATTGCATTGTATTCTCCCAGAAGTCCCTGACGTCCAAAGCTGATTGCAATTCCGCCACCTTCTAAAATTGATAAAGCAATTGTTACATATCTGGTGATTTTTGCAAGTTTCTTACGTCCATCTTCACCATCTCGATGCATCTCTTCCAATGCAGGAATTGCAATGGTAAGAAGCTGAATGATAATGGATGATGTAATGTATGGGGTTACATTCAATGCAAAAAGAGACATACTTAAGAAGGAACCTCCTGTAAAGGAGTTTAAGAGGCTGAAAGAGTCTCCTAATGCCTGCTGTAAATATGCCTGAATCTGGGCGGTGTCAATGCCGGGAATCGGCAATTGACAACCAAGTCTTACGACAACCAGAATAAAGAATGTGAAACCCAGTTTTTTTCTAATGTCCTTGATTTTGAGAGCATTAATAAGGGTCTCAAACATACTTAGATCACCTCAGCTTTTCCGCCGGCAGCTTCGATTTTTGCTTTTGCGCTTTCACTGAACGCATTTGCCTGAACTGTGAGCTTCTTGCTTAACTCTCCATTTCCAAGGATTTTTACTCCATCGCGAGGATTCTTAACGATTCCTGCTTCGATTAATGTTGCTACAGAAACAACACTATCTTCTTCAAATCTGTCTAAAACAGAAAGGTTGATACCAACGATTGTTTTAGAATTTCTGCATGTGAAGCCTCTCTTAGGAAGTCTTCTGTATAAAGGCATCTGGCCACCTTCGAAGCCAGGTCTTACACCGCCGCCGGAACGTGCTTTCTGACCTTTATGTCCTTTACCTGCTGTCTTGCCGTTTCCTGAACCATGGCCACGGCCTCTTCTAAATGCATCACTCTGTTTGGATCCTTCAGCAGGACGTAAATTTGATAATTCCATCATGTGCACCTCCCCTAGATCTCTTCCACTTTTACTAAGTGTCTAACATGCCAGATCATGCCTCTTACAGCATCGTTATCTGGTAATTCTACTGATTTATTCACCTTTCTTAAACCTAAAGCTTCAACAGTAGCTTTATGTTTCGGAACTGCACCGATTGGTGATTTTACTAATGTTACTTTTAATTTTTCTGCCATGCCTATCTTCCTCCTATCCAAGAATCTCTTCTACGGATTTTCCGCGAAGTGCAGCTACTTCTTCTGGAGTTTTCAGTGCTTTCAGGCCTTCAATTGTCGCAAGAACTACGTTCTGTTTATTGTTAGAACCTAATGCTTTGGAACGAACATTCTTGTATCCTGCAAGTTCCAATACAACACGGGATGGACCTCCAGCGATGATACCAGTACCTTCCGGAGATGATTTTAATAATACGGAGGCACTACCAAATTTACCGATGAAATCATGAGGAATACTTCCTACTTCATTCATTGATACACTTACTAATTTTTTAATAGCATCTTCTTTTCCCTTACGAATTGCTTCCGGGATTTCAGCCGCTTTTCCTAAACCAGCACCAACGTGTCCGTTTTTGTCTCCAACAACTACTAAAGCTGCGAATCTCATGTTACGTCCACCTTTTACTACTTTAGTTACACGCTTGATTGATACTACTTTTTCTTCTAATTCTAATTGACTAGCATCAATAATTGTACGCTTCATCTGACTTCCTCCTTGTTAGAAATTAAGGCCGGCTTCTCTTGCTGCATCAGCTAATGCCTGTACCTTACCCTGATATATGAAACCGCCTCTATCGAAAACAACTGTTGTAATACCTTTTTCTAATGCACGCGTAGCAATTACCTTACCTACGTAAGCTGCAGCAGCTACATCATTTGTCTTTTCCAATTCTGCTTTTACATCTTTTTCGACAGTAGATGCACAAACAAGAGTATTGCCAACTGTGTCGTCAATAATTTGAGCGTACATATGGTTATTGCTTCTGAATACTGCCAAACGTGGACACTCGCTAGTACCGCTTAAACGGTTACGAATTCTCATGTGTTTTTTAGCACGAACTTCTTTTCTGGATTTCTTGCTAACCATTTTACTTACCTCCTAATTATTTCTTACCAGTCTTACCAACTTTACGTCTGATTACTTCATCGGCATACTTGATACCTTTACCTTTGTAAGGTTCTGGTCTTCTCTTGTCTCTGATTTCAGCTGCATATTGGCCAACTTTTTCTTTATCAATACCTTTAACAGTGATTTTGTTCTGTCCGTCTAATACTGCCTCTAAGCCTTCCGGATCTTCCATCTCTACCGGATGAGAATATCCTAAAGAAAGAACAAGTTTCTTACCCTGTTTCTGTGCTCTGTAACCAACACCATTGATTTCCAGAACTTTTTCGTAACCTTTTGTTACACCGGTTACCATATTTGCAATTAATGTTCTTGTAAGACCATGTAAAGATTTCATTTTCTTTAAATCGTTTGGTCTTGTTACA
>JALEPU010000175.1 GCA_022766905.1 Lachnospiraceae bacterium | reverse complement strand
TTTACGCACTTTATCATTACAATGTAAAAAGTACAAATCCGTAAGCATCATGGGGTCAAAAGCTTTTGTCCCTTGGCTCATATTATTGCTTGTCAGCGGATTATGATCGTCCGCTTTTACAGTCAACAGAAAGGAGAATTGAAATGACCAAAATAGACATTATTTCCGGTTTCCTTGGTGCCGGGAAAACAACATTAATCAAAAAACTTTTACAGGACAGTTTTCAGAACGAACAGGTTGTTCTGATTGAAAACGAATTCGGTGAAATTGGCATTGACGGCGGATTTTTAAAAGAATCCGGCATTGAAATCAAAGAAATGTCCTCCGGATGTATCTGCTGTTCTTTAGTAGGCGATTTCTACACCTCTTTAAAAGAAGTGATTGACACCTATCATCCGGATCGTATCGTCATCGAACCATCCGGGGTTGGAAAACTATCTGACGTAATCTCCGCTGTTTCAAAAGTTACCGGTGAAAACGTTCTTTTAAACAGCTACACAACCGTTGCCGATGTGACAAAATGTAAGATTTATTTAAAAAATTTCGGCGAATTTTACAAAAATCAGCTGGAATATGCCGGAGCTATTATTTTAAGCCGTACCGATAAAGTCAGCCCGGAAAAAGCAGAAAAATGCCTGGAGTTAATCCGAACGGTCAATGAAAAAGCCCCGGTTGTAACTACTCCAATCAACCAGCTTTCCGGGGAACAGCTTTTATCCGTAATAGAAGGTGTCCCAACTCTGGAAGAAGAAATGTTAAAAGAAGAAGAAATTTGCCCTGTCTGCGGTCATCACCACGATCATGAGCATGAGCATCATCACAGCGATGATTGCTGTCATGACCATGAGCACCATCATGAGCACGAACACGATCATCATGAACACGATTGCTGTCATGATCACGACCATGAACATGACCACGACTGCTGTCACGACCATGAGCACCATCATGAACACGAGCACGATCATCATGAACACGATTGCTGTCATGACCATCATCATCATGCTGATGAAGTATTCCAAAGCTTCGGAAAAGAAACAGTTCGGCCATTTAGCGAAGAAGAGATTTCTCAGATTCTTTCTGCTCTTTCTGATGAAGAGACCTATGGAACCATACTTCGTGCCAAGGGATATCTTGCTTCCAAAGATGGCGGTGAATTTATCCACTTTGATATGGTTCCGGAAGAAACGGAAATCCGTCGTGGACCTGCTGATTACACAGGCCGTTTCTGTGTCATTGGTGCCGGATTAAAAGAAGATGCTATCCATGCATTATTTTTTCAGAATAAATAAAAAGGAGGGACTCATCCATGGATGAAGATGTACGTGTTCCTGTCTTTTTAATGACAGGCTTTCTCGACAGTGGTAAAACAGATTTTCTTCGATATACGATGGCACAGGACTATTTTGCAGTTCCAGGTACTACCCTCCTGATTGTCTGCGAAGAAGGAGAAGAAGAATACAGCGAGGAATATCGAAAAGAAAACCGAATTGCAATGGAAATCATTGAAGAAGAAGCGGATCTTACTTCTGAAAAACTTCTGGAACTGGAAGAAACCTATCATCCGGATCAGGTTGTCATTGAATATAACGGAATGTGGCAGCTGAAACAATTTAAATCCTGTGTCCTTCCAGATGGATGGGCTGTGATGCAGCAGGTGACCACAGTTGACACCACAACATTCCAGCTTTATCTGGATAATATGAAGTCTCTGTTCATGGATCAGGCCAGAGAATCAGACCTGATCATCTTTAACCGGGCAAGTACAGACATGCCTCTGGATTCCTATCGAAGAGGAATTAAAATTGCCAATCCAAAAGCTACCATTGCTTTTGAAGATGAATACGGGGAACAAATTGAAGATATCTATCATGGAGAAATGCCTTTTGATCTTACCCAGGAAGTCATCGATATTGATCCGGTAGATTATGGAATCTGGTATCTGGATGCCATGGACAATAAAGAGCGTTATAACAACCGTCTGGTTCATTTCCAGGCTCGTGTCTGGAAATCCAAACAGTTCGGCCCTTCCGTCTTTGTTCCGGGAAGAATGGCAATGACCTGTTGCGCTGACGATACAACTTTCATCGGATATTTGTGCAAAAGTAAAAACACTGCAAAATTAAGAAATGGCCAGTGGATCGATCTGACAGCAAGAGTACACATTGAAGCCTCTCCTGTTTACGAAGAAAAAGGGCCTGTTCTTTATGCAAAACACATAAAAATCATCCCGCCGATGGAAAACGATTTGGTGTACTTCAATTAGTAAACAATTCCATAATACCGGTCCAGGTTATATCCCTTTTTTGACTGTTGTTCCTTTTGGGGAATTTCTGCAAAACAGCGGATGAAAAATCTTATAGCCGGACGTCCGCTAAACTCAAAGCAGCTTTCATAAGCTTTCTTCCATGCTTTTTCTATTGCAGAATCAGTATTGGAGAACCATCACAATCTGCCCTTTTGGCAGATTGAAATAAACGTATAAACGGGGCGAATCTACAGCATATATGTTGCAGATTCGCCCCGTTTTATACGTTTCAAAAAACTCTTGCAGAGTTTTTTGTGATGGTTCATTCTACAAATTATACAAAAGCTGCTTTTCAAACATGCTACCGTCCGGCATTCTTTCATCCGCTGTTTTGGAAATTCCACCCAAAATGACAAATGCCAAAAAAGGGATATGACCTGGACTTTATGCCGCGCCCACGATGAGGAGCAAGCAGAGTAACCCTCCATGAGGTCAAAAAATAAAGGCTTAAAACTGTGTGAAAATACCGTATGCACTTTTTTTAGAAAAACAGACCTCTCTTTTCAGGATGATTACAAATCGGTTCCGCTTGTTCGAGTGAAACGAGTTGCGGAGAGATTTGTAAATAAAATTCCTGAAAAGAGAGGTCTTTGTTTTTCTTAAAAAGTAAGTCGGTTTTTCCACATAGTTTTACAGCCTTACCCTAAAATCGCCTTATCACTGGTGAATTCTTCTCCACTTGCTTTTTCAAAC
>JALEPU010000166.1 GCA_022766905.1 Lachnospiraceae bacterium | reverse complement strand
GGATCGGGTTTTCGAAGTATAGAAAATCTGAAACAAATTCGGAATATCTTCTTGCGCAATTCCTTCCCCCTCATCCCGGACTATTATCAAAAGAGTCTGATTCTCATAGGCCGCACAGACTGTAATCATCTCTTCCTTTTTTGTATGCTTTATGGCATTATCCAAAAGATTGGTAATGACCTGCTCGATTAGTTTCGCATCCATGGGAACCAATCGGAAATCATCCGGTATTTCCACCTGAATTTCCCGATCAGGATAACTTCTTTCGATATGAGCCACAGCACAGCCAATGACTTCTTCAATTGCTTCCATCTCTTTATGAATCAGAATCTTTCCATCCTGAAGCCTGGTCAGACTTAAAATATTCTCTACCAGTGATTTCAACCAGTCTGCATCCTGATAAATTCCACGAAGCAATTCCTGTCTTCTGTCGTCTTTTTTTGTCATATCAATTAACATTTCAGAAGTTCCCATAATACCTGATAAGGGAGTTCGAAGATCATTGGAAATCGCCCGAAGAAGATTTGCTCGTTCCCTTTCCCGTTCCATATTTTCCCGGTCTTTTATTCTGGCGACTGTCACTTCAATTCGCTCCATCGCCATGGAAATATTTTCCAGAACAGATGGGGCAGGTTCTTTTTGCTTTCTAATTCCTCTTCCGGTACATTTTTTTCGATTTTTACAATACCAAGTAAACTTTCGCTTCCAAACTTTCGCTTCCGTTGATTGGGTAATACCAGCCATCCTCTTCCCTGACAGATTCTGTTCTCAAATTTGAAAACCGTCTTCTCAATTCTTCCGGTTCCGAAATATTCCGATGGATTTGTTCTTCTCCCACCTGTTGGATATACATGGCTTCTCCCTTCTCATTGGCTTCTCCCTTCTCATTGGCTTCTTTTGTCAGAAGCTTTTCCTTTGTGGTAAGGGCACTGGTCAGCAAAGAAGTAATCAACATAATCGTAAAAGTAATGAGATAGCTGGGATCATCAACAGATAAGGTATGATATGGCTCTGTAAAAAAATAATTAAAACACAAAAGAGAAACCATTGCCGATAAAACACCATACTGATATCCTGACGTAAATCTTGCCGTCAATAAAACCGCAAGAAGATATATCACTACAATGTTAGTCTCAGGAAAGCCTAAAATTACAAATCCTTTCCCCAGCAAAGTAGCTGCTGCAACAATCACTGCTAATCGAAGCAAACCAATCAAAATCTCCTGTTGTTTTTGCATCGTCATCGTTCCTTTCTTTTCCAATCAGACAGTCCAATTTAAGATTATACTTCTTTCTGTTCTATAAGAAATCTCAGGTAATTTTACAATAAATATTACAATTTGTCAAAAAATAAAGTGTTAGAATCCACATTTGTATTTCTGTTTTAATTCATTTCGTATAAAAGCAAAAAATGGTGTTGCCGCTGTTTTTCATAGCAACGGCAACACCCCATTGATTACTTATTCCTGAATTCCGCCAATCATTCGTAGCAAAATCCTATTTTTTCCTTTTTAATACGCATATGTATAAAGATACGTATAATCATAATCGATTCCTTTATTCAGAATCGCATTTTTTTGTTTTAAACTGCTTCCACTGAATTTCAGCTGAATTTTTTTCGACTTCCATGGTTTCAATCCCAGACGGATATTTGTAAATTTCTTTTTCGCGATTACTTTTCCGTTGTTATCGTATACATTAAAAGTCAGTCGGTCAAACTTGACAGCACTAAAATTCCTTGCATTCATAACCCATACATCCAAAACCAAAGTGCTTCCGGAATAATATGCCTTGGATACTCTGCAATGAGGTTCCCCATATCTGTAGTTTTCCGGATCCTTATTTACCCGATATGTAATCTGGTTTGGTTTTACCTTAATCGTACAGGTCAGAGTCTTACCGCTTACTTTTGCCGTAATTTTCACGGTTCCCGTTTTTACTGCCGTAACAGTACCACCGGAAGATACTTTTGCAATTTTGGTGTTGGACGATTTCCAGCTGATTTTTCCCGTTGCACCTAATACTTTTAATTTGTAGTTTTCCCGTTCGTACAAGGTTTTTGATTTAACAGATAATTCCGGTGCCTTAACTTTTACTTTACATGTCAGCTTTTCCCCGGAAACATAAGCTGTAATTGTCGCAGTTCCCAGTTTTACACCTGTGACTTTTCCTGTCTGAGTTACTTTTACAATTCCGGAGTTGGAAGATGTCCATTTTACAGTGCCTATGCCTCCGATAATCTTAAGCTGGCCTGTCTTTTTCAGGTAAATGTTCAGGCTGCTCACAGATAACTGAGGATTTTTTACGGTAACCTGAGTTGAAATAATGCAGCCTCCGGTATTCGCTGATACGGTTGTTGTACCTGCTTTCAAAGCTTTTACATTGCCCTGCTGATCTACGGTTGCAACAGAAGGATTGGAAGATGCCCATTTGGTATCTGTTCTTCCTCCCGTTAAAAGAATTTTTGTAGAAGCATTTTTATAAAGGGTGTAAGATGATTTGTCGAAATATGGCTTGTAAATATCGATGTAAACTGTTTTCTTCAAATAACCATACTGGGAATATACGGATACCTGGGCTGTACCTTCCCTTTTCGGTGTAACAACTCCGGTTTCTGAAACAGAAAGCTGGTAACCATCAAGGTCTGTGCATGGGGCAAAACAAACTTTATTATTCGCATTCGCCGGAGATACTGTATAGGATATTTTTACTGAACTTCCGAGGTATACGCTATATCTTTCCCGGGAAAGCACAATATCAGTTAAAGCATTATAAACACAGACTTTACTTACAACACTTTCTCCATATTGGTTCGTAACAGTAAGTGTTGTGTTTCCCGGTTTCGTTCCAACTAACTTTGCTGAAGTGCCAGTGCTGGAAGCTGTATCCAGAGAAGCTATCGATGGATCCGCTATTTTGTAAGTGCAGTCCTTCCATTTATAAGGAGAGTCGAGATAAATAAAGGTCGAATATCCATTTTTTAAAATAAAACTATCCTTAATCTCAAACGGAGTTGCTGTTACTTTGATGGTTGTTGTTGCGATCTCACCCAATTCATTTTTTGCTGTGATAACAGCTATTCCTGCTTTTTTGGCAGTTACAACCCTTCGATACTGTGTCGGAGTTCCACTCTCAAGTTCCAAGGATGCAACTTCCGGATGATCGATCGTCCACTCATAGCTTTCAAAGTTAACCGGCAAACGCAGTGTCTTGGTCTCGCCTCTTTCTAAAGAATATTGAGCAGCATCAAACTTAAATATTGTTCTTACAGAAATATTAACCGTAACATTCCCTAATTCTGTCTTAATAATAAGTTGGGTTTCACCGCCACGTATTCCTTCAATACCAATATATTTCGATACGGTTGTTAACGATTTCCACTTAATCTGTGCAATCGTCGGATCTTTGATTTCAAATGTCATATTATCAAAATCATACCCATCCGATAAATAGATCTTATCGGTATTTTTCTGGCTAACAGAAAACGAAGTGGTTTTCACAATCGGAGCCAGTACTTTCACTGAATACGTCTCTGTTGTTCCATCCGCATGGGTTCCTGTAATGACTGCAGGAGTTGAATTTGAAACGACAGCAGTTACCGTTCCTGATGCATCTACCGATGCAACTCCGGGAATCGAAGACTCCCACTTCTCCACCTCTTCCATCGGGGTAATCATGTGTGTTTCACCAATCAGCATCTTAATATCTGTTCCACTTACATAAGCTGCTTTTGTATCCAAACGGACAAATACAGTAAGTGCAACGAGCAGACAGAGAAACAACACGTTTTTCATAATGATTGTTTTTTGTCTTTGTTTCCTTTTCATAGTTTCTTCCTCCAATTTCGAATATTTACTTCTCCTGTCTATTAAATATAATATATCATATATGAATATAGAAAACCAGCATAATCGAACAAAAATCAACAAAAAAAATCATTTTTCATCTTTAACAGCTTCTTTTCTCCCATGTAGAATCCAATTCCGTTTTCCGGCCCATATTATTCCTTTTTTATAGTTAATTGTACATATTGATCTCCCACTGTATTGATGAAAACAGCAGCAAAACAGAGAATTCCTCCTGTTACAAGACGAAGCCCAGGCTTTTCATGATAGTAAAGAAGTGAAAACAGGAAACCAAATACAGATTCCAGGCTGATGATCAACGCAGCCGTTGTATCTTTCGCGTATTTTTGCGACAGATTCTGTCCTACCATTGCAACAAAGGTATTCAAAATGCCCAGATAGAGAATACCGATCAGAGATTCTCCGGAAATCGTAATAGAAATGTCACTCTTTATCAAAACAATCACCCCGGACAATAAGGCCGCGGTAAAAAACTGAAAAAAAGAAAGTTGTATACTGTCAGCATCCTCTCCGACAAATCGGCCGATTAACACGATCTGAAGTCCGAAAATAAAAGCAAATCCAAGACTCATCCCATCTCCAAATCCAATGGAAAAAGACTCCGTAAGACATATAAATCCAATTCCTGTAAGAGCTAAAAATCCTGCTACAAAGGCAGTTATTTTTGGTCTTTTTCTTATCACCAGCCAACTGATAAAAGGAACCAATGCCACATAAGCCGTACACAAAAATGATTGTTTGGCTGCGGACGTATACTTAAGTCCAATTAATTGTACCGCCTGTGCAACCATCTGAATAGATCCGATTATACATCCCTGTAAGGCTGTTTTCTTTGATGTTTTCATGATTCTTTTTGGAAAACACAATCCGCAAAGAATCATGGCCAATCCAAAACGAAAAAACAAGGCGGTCATTGGCGATAAAGTAGAAAGAGCCATCTTCCCGGCAACAAATCCTCCTCCCCAAATAATCGCAACAAAAAACAGCAGCAGATTTGCTGCCATCTCTTTCTTTCTCATCTGCTTTTCCTCTTCTTTCTCAATCATAGATTTCATAATGTTGGAATCAAAAGCTTTTGACTCTGGCATCATTTCATTGTTTTATTATAAACGGACAATAGCCGGAAAACAACCGGGATTTTTCCAGAGATTCACATTTTTTTCACAAAATAATTAGCACTCTACTCTTGACATGGCTAACAAAAAGCAGTATAACGTATTCAGAACAAAGGGAAGCGAATCAGAGATTCGTGGAAACACCCTGGTTCAAAGAAAGGGTACCCAGCATGAATATAAAATGAAACCGGTTTTAGAAAACAAAGTAATCAAAAAAATGAATATGATACTTAACTGACCTTGTCGGGCCGCTAAGCATTCAGTGATTGGAGGAAAAGACAAATGACTACTTTAAAAGCTGAAAAAAGAGACATGAACACGAAGGCCAAAAAGCTTAGACGAGAAGGATATGTTACCGGAAATGTTTTTGGTAAAACAATCGAAGGTTCTATTCCGCTTCAATTCCCTGTAAAAGAGATTGAACACCTTTTAAAAACCAAGAATAAAGGAAGCCAGATTATGCTTGACATTGACGGAGAGCAGATGGATGTATTAATCAAGGAGATCGACTACAATTCTTTGAAACATAAGGTAGAAGAGATTGATTTTCAGGCATTGGTAAGTGGCGAGAAAGTACATTCTGTCGCAGAGATTGTATTAAAGAGCCATGAAAAAGTTACGATTGGGGTAATCCAGCAGATGCTCCAGGAGATTCCATTTAAGGCTGTTCCGGCAGCACTGGTAGAAAAAGTGGAGATAGACGTTGCCAAAATGCACGTTGGGGATACCATCAAAGTGAAAGATTTGCCAATTGCTTCTGATAAAGATGTGGATTTACAGATTGATCCGGAAGAAATTGTTGTGATGTTATCAGAATCCCACAATGCACCGATTGAGGAAGAAGAAACAGCTTCGGAAGAATAATATCATAGTATTCTTTCAATAAATTTACTTGACTTTTCATTTTTTCGTCCTATAATTAGTATCAGCAAATCAAAGAAAATTACCTAAATTCGTTGAAGAGAACAATGCTGTATCGACGCAGATATTTCAGAGAACCTGTGGCTGGTGTGAACAGGCATATCGATTGATACAGATATCATCTCGAAGAAGCAGCCTGAAACAACCAGTAAGGCTCGCCGGAATCCCCCGTTAACAGGAAGACGTATGATGGTACGTTTTGAGTGCTGCAGATTATTTTGCAGAAGCAGGGTGGTAACGCGGATTGTTTCGTCCCTTTCAGTTTATGACTGGAAGGGACTTTTTTTTCTTTGACTAATTGAATTACATTGGAGGAATGACCTATGAAAACATTACAAAAAATCAGCAAACTGTTGTCCGATTATACTTCTTTGGTGGTAATTGCCATTGCATTGATTACCTTTTTTGTTCCCACACTGATGGGCTGGGTGAATTTCCAACTCTTCCTGGATCCCGTTTCCAACAAATTCACCAGCCAATCTGTCATCATAGGGATCATTATGTTCAGTATGGGACTGACTTTAACAACAGATGATTTTAAAATACTTGCACAGCGCCCTTTTGATATTTGTATTGGAGCAATTGCCCAGTATCTGATTATGCCGTTTCTTGCCCTCACGATTTCAAAGCTTCTCCATCTTCCGGATGGAATTGTCCTTGGCTTAATTTTAGTCGGATGCTGCCCCGGCGGTGTTTCTTCTAATATTATGTCCTACCTTTGTGGCGGAGATGTAGCATTTTCTGTGGGAATGACCACTGTTTCCACCATTTTATCTCCTGTAATGACACCTTTGATGGTTTCAATTCTTGCAAGCGGCACAAAAATTTCCATTCATGGATTTCCAATGCTTGTATCTATTCTTGAGACCGTCATTGTTCCGGTTCTGATTGGCTTTTTGGTCAATCACTTGTTCGGCCGGAAAAAATGGTTTCAGGAAGTCCAGAAAGTCATGCCTGGTATTGCAGTGTTAGGCCTGGCCTGTGTGGTTGGTGGAGTAATCTCCTCTCAGGGAACTAACTTTTTCCAGTCCGGTATTGTTATTTTTGTTGCTGTATTGCTTCATAACAGCCTTGGATATCTGCTTGGATACTGTGCTGGCAAGCTTACCGGTATGAATACGGCAAAGAAACGCACCATTTCCATCGAAGTGGGAATGCAAAACGCTGGCCTTGCTACAAATCTGGCTACTACGACTGCCCAATTTGCTTCTACACCGGAATCCGCTATTATCTGTGCTGTTTCCTGTGTATGGCATTCAATCTCCGGCACTTTACTGGCAGGATTTTTCTCCTGGACAGACAAACATAGCCTCTCTATGCCACACACGCACAAAAAGACCGCTCATGCAAAATAACTTGCATTGGAGGTTCAATCACCATAAGACGATGGATTTTGTACATTTGTACACAGGAAAGGGGACGTCGCAGTTGCAACGCCCCCTTTCTTGAAATTATAAAACTTTCAGTAACTGTACTAATGTACGTGAAGCTTCTGTTTCTGATTTTGCCTCTTTGATATCAAATTTCTTTGTAAATTCGATAGATTGTTCTTTCAAAAATCTTTCTACATCTGAATTCTTATCACAAAAAACTCGGAGATAAGTTGTCGTAACTCATTTTCTCCGAGATTATTATCACTTTTGGCAGATAAGTATTCATGAATATTAAAGACTATTACGTCATTGAGCATTTGTTCTCTAGTATGTTTCATACCTAATTACGATATTCTTCATTTATATTATATAATCCATTGTTATATTTTTCAACACTTTTTCCAAATTCATATATTTATTCCAATCTTTTTCATGTTGCACTTATCTTTGTAATAAATATTATTCCTGTTTTTATTTGTCTAGTCTTCTATCTGTAAAAGCATACTTAAATAAGAGTTTCTTGTTGTGTCTTTCATGGTATATCCTAATTGTTTCAGGATTTTTTCGATTTTTACAAGAGCATCTTCTTTCTTCTGATCTTCCGGAATCACAATTTCTAGTTCCAGAAAATCTCCCAGATTTTTCACTTCATCCACACAGGCATTGATTTGTCCAAAACAATATTCCTCTCTTACCTTCATAACCTTTGGCGAAACGCAAAAAAATCCAAGAGCCTCCAATATCCCGGTGCAAATCGCTGCATCCTCCACTCCTGTTTCCAGCTCTTTCCGGCTCATGGACACCTGATCCAGTTTCTTTCCTTTAAATGTAATCACTGTCTGTGACTGATTTGTTCCAAGATCTGTCACCTTACGGATCCGCAGTGCCTCCCCATTTTTTCTGATCTGTCCTGTCTGATTGTCAAAATAAACATCTTCTTCACACACCATGCCGGTTTTTTCAAATCCCATCTTCTCCAGTTTTCTTTTGATTTCTTCTTTCCTTGCAATTGGTAATTTAATTTCCACTTCAATCATTTTGAATTTGCTCTCCTTCATTTGCATCTTCGATTACAACTTCCGGCTCCTGTATGCCCGGATTTTCCACAAAATCAAACCGGATTACCGCCTGCGGCCAGTTCAGACTGATCCTGGGACTTTTTTGTTTTTCTTCTCCTGCTTTTTGAATCAACTCAAGCAGTTCGGTAAGTACTTCTCTCGTCAAATAACCACCTCTCCAGTGGAACGTGAACGTTTTTCCTTTCTTTGCCGTTTGAAGTGCCCTTTTATATACCTCTTCTTTTTTGGTAAAGGATAATTTCCTTTCTTTATAATAAAAATGATCTCCGTCTGAACAAGCAGGGGCAGACACTAGAAGGGGCTCATGATCCCGGAAAATACTTTTATCACTTAAATTAAAATAATCATAGCGTTTCTCTTCTTTTCCAAGTGTATTATCAAAAGTGGCGTCCAAATGATAATACTTGCCGCCAATTTTAACAATATTCCAGGTATGGCGGTATTTAATTCCTTTTTCCGGATTATTTCCGCAAACAACAATGATACACCAGATTCCAAGGGCATCACACAGAATTTTTACCGACTTTGCAATTCCCTCACAAACTCCAACGCCCTGTCCCAAAGGTCCAATGATCTCGTGAGAATAAGGTTTTTTTAATTTATCATAATGGACATTGTCACAAATAAAATCATGGACATACTTCTCCCGTTCCCATTCCGAAAGACTCTTTGCAGGACGTATCAATTTCTCCACCCTTGCTTTCATCGCCTTCTGGTGCTCTTTCACCTTTCCTTTTTGAAAAAGGTATTCGGGAATAAAAATAAGATTGGGCGAATCCGGATAATATTTATATTTATATCCCGGAGTCCAAAATATCTCCGGATGATCCAGTCGAAGTTGAAAAAACACATTGTAAAGTTCTTCCGGCTCCAGACGTGGAATCTGAATCGAATCATCCATTGCCAATAAGCCCTGAAGAATCCCATGGTATGCTGTTTGTTGTGCCTTATTCATTTTTTGATAGTAATATGGTTCCATAAATTCCTCATGCCCCTTTTCTAAACTACTGTCTATTATAATGCTCTTACACACAATGTTCCAGAGGGATTCAGATTTTTTTAATATTTTGCTTATTGATTCTTTTTTTCTTTTTTGCGCAGTGATTTTACACCCATGACACAACAAAGCACAGTCATAACAAAATAAGCATATTTGACAGCACCCCGATGTTCATAGGGTTCTATCATCTCCTGATACGTTTTTTCATCCATGATTTTCTGTTCCACCGGAAGAAGGGTATCTCCTAATTCCGTATAGGTTAAAGTATTTCCTTTCTGAACTCCTACCATGGTAAATCCATCCTCTTCTTTTGGTTCCCATATATTCCATCGAATAAATACCGCTCCTTCTATGATTTCCGGAATACCGGAAATCACAATAAGCTTCCCTTCATTTTCCGGAATTACTTTTGCGTCTTCTACAAAAATTGCATCTTTTCGTTCCGGCAAATCACTTTTTTCTTCTTTAGCTGTAAAAGAAGAAACTGTACAATAGCAGAGAAATGCTGCAGCAATAAACCAGATAATTGTTCTTTTTCTAATTTTCATCATCGAATACCTCCGTTATTTTCTTCTTTTCAAACTTTTTCTATTTTTTCTTCAGTTAAAATCCATTGACAATAAGCCGTTTGCTCATCTTCCCGGCTTACATCTTTAAACCAGAAACTGTCTGCTCCGACTTCTCTGGCCCGATTCAAAAAATTCACGTCTAACATGGAAGTTACAATGATTACTTTTATCTTTGGGAAGGTCTCCGTTGATTAGGATGCGGTTACCTGAACATAGACACCACCATCTTTTGTTATGATCTCTTCCTGAGAAAAGGACCAGGCAGTCTGATCTTTTAGCAGAAGAACATCTCCCTTCCGGTTCTCCTGCCCTCTTAAGCCTTCTAAAAAATTATGTAATTCCGGAAGACTTTGTAAATCTTTTCCTGTCATTGCAAATACAAGACGGTGCATCTGTATTGATCGTAAACCAATACCCATCGTCTTTTTCTATCACACAGGCAATCAAAGTGGTCATACAATCCAGGGAACGTTCTATGATTTCTTCCAGGAAATCATACATTGTCATAAGATGAATTCCTAAAACAGGAGAAGTAACTTTTACATCCAGACCACAGGTAACCCCATACATCTCCAGCTTCTCGATGGATTCTCCAAAAGTCAGCCATATCTCTTTTGGATCTAACAAGGGTGTTTTATCTGTTAAAAAAAACAGATTACTGCGTCGTTTTAAATAAGCGCCGATGACAAGCATTTTTTTCAAAAGACAAATCTGTTTTTCCTCGTCTATTTCTTTTTCTACCTGCGAAATCAGCTGATCCATCAGATCAATCTGTTTTCTTGTCTCATTTTGTATCATGGTATAAAGCCGATCCTGCTCCAAAATATGTGCTTCCCTAGCTTTTACAGCATTCTCTTCTTCCAGGATTCCATTGCTGTCTTCTAAGTTTTCCTTCACTTCTTTCAGTTCACTTAAAACCTTTAAAAGAGGAGACATATCTTCTGCCCAGACCACATACCCTCCATGAATCGGAGTACTTGAAATCCTCTTTCTGCTTCCTGGAATCCGACACTTCCTATACAGAGTTACGAGAATAAACACACCGCAAAAAACCAGCCAGCCGATTACCACATAATATAAAAATCCATACTCATAATTTTTATCGCTCCATGCAACATCTCCCTCCGGGAAAAGAAACACCATTTGATGAAAGTCATTAAAAATGACCAGCAGAAACAAAACTGCTGTTGGAATTCCCAGCAGAAATTTCCATCCCGGAAGACGGTAATCCTCCGGTTTGCCCATGGAAAGAGCAACAAATGATGTATACAGCGGAATAAACATCATAGGCAGATAATAGGAGTACCATAAATGCCTGAACAGATTGGGATAAAGAACTTCGGAAACAAAATGAAATTTCATTGTCCGTACCAGAAACCAGAATAAAATGCCGGCCAGAGCCAATGCACACCCAAGACCGGTGTAAAAAAAGGGCTCCTTTGCATTATCTTCTTCCTCTCATTGCTTTATAACCAATTGCTACTGCCCAGACATAGGCACAGGTTTTTGGTATCATAAGCATGCCGACCGGTGAAATAGTATCTGCAAATAATACAACCGGAATGTAACAAGCGAAGCTAATCACAACAGCAAGCCACAAAAATCGAAACGGTGCATCGTACGTTTCCCTGGCACTGCGGAAAAATAACACAACAATCAAAGCCCCTAAAATGACAAAAGGAATGTTCCGGTAAACTCCCCAGGAAAGAGGTGCTGCTTTACTCATCCATGCATTTTGCGGCATGAGGCATAAGCCAATCCGAATCAGCGCCAGAATCCATACAGCGACTGTTGTTTTCATATGTCCTGAAATCTGATAACGGGCCCTCCAAATATAATAAAGAAGTACATAAAACAAGGTCATTGTAATAGAAGTAACCATCTTTCCAAATCCAAGGGCTGCTGTATAATTTTCCAGCCCTGTCGTACACAAAGCTACTGCTCTCGGTACCAGATGAAAAGCATCTCCGCAGCCTAACGTAACCGCCATTACTCCATAAAGAAAATATTGTTTTCTTCCTCTGCTGCCGCGTATCATAAGAACACCTAATGTAATTACTGTAATCAGGTACACAACGTCAAAAATTGTTTCAAAAATAGCCTGCATAGTTTCCATTCCTCCCTTTGTGAACAATGTTCATTTTATCTAAAAAAAATTCAAGACTCGTTCGCCGCCTGAAAAGGCGGGAGTCATCTTCCATCTGATATACCCAGAACCATTTTTTATCGAACTTCCATTGATTACAGGCTTGTAATCAACGGAAGAAGCATCTCAATACAGGATTCTGCGTATAATCTCAATAAGAGGCTTGCAGCTTGCCTTCCCCTGCACAAGTAAGAAAAGCATATGATCAAGTACAAAATCAATAAAATCCACTTCCGTAAAAGTCTCTGTAAATGTGTCCGAAAGAACCTTTTCATCCTGCTTTAGTACCTGTAACATTCCATTCTTCATATGGGCAAAATAATATTCCATCTTATCCTTTGCCTCTCCCTTTCTGGAATGTACAATGCTCATGGAATGGGCCATAAAAAAATCAGGATATGCTTTGATACCGGTTTGCACACAGTCAAACAGGTCACTGATATAATCAGGAAAAGAAGAATTTATCTTACTTTTCTGATTCATATGAAAAATATCTTTCCACACACTTTCCACAGTAGCAAGAAGCAGTTCTTCTTTATCAGAATAATAATTATAAAGAGTTCCCAACGCAATATGACATGCATCTGCAACTGTCCTCATATTCAGGGCAGACAAGCCCTTTTTTGCTACTATAGTTCTGCATACTTCCATGATAGATTCTTTTGATGTAATACTTGTATTCATCCTTTTCACCTCCATGATGAACAATGTTCATCATATCATTCTATTCTTTTCCTGTCAATCATATCCTAAGATGCCGCAACCTTTTTTACAGTTTTTTTATCCTCTGTAAAAATCATTTTAAATACAGTGCGAATCAGCGGCTGAATGAAAAACAACTGACTGAAAAATGCAAAAGGAAAATTAAAACACACTAACTTCAACCAATTCGCCAGAAGCGTCAGAAGATGAAATCCACTAGAATACGGATAATAAAGAATGGCTGCCAGAAAACTCATAGCCGGACACATGATACCAACGGTAGCACAGATCACAGTCGTTTCAAAGAGCACCGGATGTGTTGTTTTAGGATCAAAAATGCTGCAGGCAAGTTTAAAAGAAGCCGGACTTCCCACTACACATTCCAATGTATAGGCAAGGCAGAATTCCACCAATACAACCGCCCAGATTGGGAATAGTCTTCCAAACATCAGAACACCTCCATTCCTTCGAATACCATCCAGTACCCCAACTGCACCTTCTATCGAAGAAAAATAGGCTCCATTTACGACATAAAGACTGTAAAATACATAGGCATGAACAGTAACAATCACAGTTAAAAATGCGAATATCATTCGTTGAAATTGATTTTTAGGCATAAGCAAGTCCTCCTTTAGACAAAAAAACAAGCAGCACCTATGCAGTAAATCAAAAAAATGTACCGTAATCAGATTTACATGCATAGCACTACTTGTGTCGTTTTGTTTTATTGATTTATTTTTTCATTGACAGATTATATCGGTCAAAACAAAAAAGTCAAGAAAAAATCGTTAAAAATTGTATTCCTGAAAAATGCATCTTTAAAATTTGAAGCAAAAATGACTGCCGGTATAAAGTTTCTCCGTTACATCAAAATGACAGAGGTACTAACCAATAATATCACCAGAACAGCTCCGAAAAGAAACACACCTACGGCTCCCATCTCTTTGATCATAGAAAACATCGTGACTTTTTTTCCATTCGGCAGTATTTCATACAAAAGCGGATGATCGTAAAGATCTTTTACTTCCTGGATTCCGGAAAGTTCTCCACAATGTACACAGCGGTAGGTCTGCCTGACGATGTCAAAACCCACTGGGGAACCACAATTTTTACATGCAATACGCAATGGATGATGAGTTTCGGCCATGATCGATTTCCCTCCCATTCTATTTTCTACTATAAATTATAGAGAGACAAAAAATAGCACATCCCCCACATGGGGGATGCGCTATGATAAAGTTCATATCCATTTGTTTTATTTTTCTGTCGTTATAATATAAGGCTGTATTGCTCCTGCCACATTGCTGATTGGCATTGTCTGCAGCCAGATATGTCCCGGTCCGGTAATCAGGGTATTAAAAATTCCTTCCCCGCCAAACAGCATGTTTTTCACGCCGGGAACAGTCTGAATTTCCATACTACAGCCGGCAGTCATTGCTGCAAGATGACCCGTATCTACTACAATCTGCTGTCCCGGTGCCAGGTCGTATTCCACCACATGTCCGTCAAACTCTGCAAATACCGTTCCATAGCCGCTAACTTTCTGCATGATAAAGCCTTCTCCGCCAAACAGGCCTGAACTTAGTTTTTTATTAAAAAATACAGATAATTCCACACCTGCCTCACTGGCTAAAAAGGCACTTTTCTGTAAAATAATCTCCTGTCCCGGTGATACATCAAAAGCTTTAACAGATCCTGGAAAACTGGATGCAAATGCAATCATTCCAGGGCCTCCCTGGGAAGTATAGATATTCTGGAAAATCTTCTCCCCGGAGAACAATCTTCCAAATGCCTTACCAAATCCTCCATTGGTCGATGTCTCCATCTTCATATTCGGCGACATCCACGCCATGCTTCCGCCTTCTGTAATCATTTTTTCTCCCGCTTCCAATTCACAAATGACAACGGGAAGAGTCTCTCCTGCAATCTGATATCTCATCTGATATCCCCTTTCCTTTCTTTTCTTTTTCGAACTTTTTATATTTTTTATTATAAAGCAGATGAATGGATTTTAAAAGTCCGGTTCTGCAGAAGAATGTGTTCATTTTATAGATTACAGTATTCCAAAATCAGTTTTCCTATTTTTTCTTTATGGACAATATAACTTCCATGGTTTTCTCCATCCAGGATTTTAAGCATAGCATTTGGAATGGAAGCTGCAATAAAGCGAGTGTCTTCCTCCACAATCAGATCTTTGCTTCCTGCCAGAACCAGAGTTGGAATCTGAATCGATGCAAGCTGTTCTTTTGTAATATGAGGCTCTTGAAGCATTAATTCATTTAACGGATTTTTGTAAATCCGATTGATCAGTTTCAATAAAATTCCAATCCATTTTTTTAGTGCGTCCGGACGGGTATTGGCTCCGCTTATAATCATTTTTTCAAACAAATCCGGATATTTCGAGGCTAGCAGAAGGCCAATGATTCCTCCGTCGCTGAATCCATAATAAGTTACATGTTCCAACTGCAGGGCATGAATCATCTGATAAATATCTTCCGCCATATCCTCATAATGATATTGAGTTACTTTCTGACTTTTCCCATGACCCCTGCTGTCAGGAAGATAACAGG
>JALEPU010000118.1 GCA_022766905.1 Lachnospiraceae bacterium | reverse complement strand
ATCAGTGTATGATTCTTAAAATGAAGCTCCTTTACTCCCGGCTTTTTATTCTTGTTGAAGTTAAAGCTGAGCATATATCCTCTTTCGATATGATAGTCATTAAGATACCCCAACAACTGCTCCTCACCACGAGTATTGTACTCGTTTCCGTGCCAGATCTTCATCTCGATGATATACTGTTTTCCCAGATAATCGATAATCAGATCTGTACGTCCCATACTGCGTGTACGTGCCTCAATATAATAGTTTCCGATGCCATTGATCAACGGACGAATATACAGCATAAACAACTTTCTTCCGTTCTCTTCTACAAATGCATCCGTACTATTGCCGAAGCTTTCTGTAAAATGCTCCACAAATTTCTTCAAAATCTTCTCTACATCCAGTCCGCTCTCTGTGACAAACTGTCCTTTCAATTGCTGCCCGGCGTCATATGTCTTACTATCGATTGCGTCCTGCGCAATGAAAAGGTTATAAAACCAGATTTCAAAAATTCTATTTGATATCGCAACCTGTCCATCTTCATCCTTCAAAAAGCCAAACATGGCACCAATCGATACCAGTTCCGTTCCCAAATTAAATGGAATTCCTTTGCCACAGAATAAAATATCCCTCAGCATGGTTCCAAGATCAGGATAATCCTTCACTTTCTTTGCCATATCCTCAAACAAAGAATTTGATTCCCGAACCAGTTTGCGGACCGCCTCCAAAACCCCTGCATGGGTCCAGCTATCATGCATTCCGGCTTTGTACATTTCATCAAGCAGCTGACATAGTCTGGATACAAGATACGGATAACCGGAAGTGTAGTCATAGATCTCCCTGGCAATCAGGTTTGTATCTATAGCAGAATCATGTTCATATGCATAATCAAGGAGCATGCCATTGATCTGTTCCACAGAAAAACTCATATCAATATCAAAATCCGCAGCAATGTTCCATGGGCTATTATCTTTATGTTCCTCGTCCGGTCGCATCTTGCGTTTCAGGTTACGAATATCACATACCCCGGCAAGGATTACTGACTGAAATGTTGCAAATCGACTTCTGTTAATATAATAGCCACGTAACTGCGCGAGAAAATCCAGAAAGACCTGATTATTTGTCGCACTGTCGACTTCATCGATCATAAGCACTATCTTCTTTGGAATGGCAGCACAAAGATTGCTGAGTGCCTGAAACAATTCTACCAGTTCAAATTGTTCACCTGCCTCTTGCCGTTCTTCGGTAAATGCCTTCAAAGCAGCCTGAGATTCCTGGCTCTTGCCACTTTCCGTAATTCGGAATGAATTTTCAAAAGCTCTGGCAAATGACTGAGAGAAGCTGTTCTCATTTCTGAATTTTGCATCACTCATCTGCATCTGAAAATCCATACTGATAACAAGATAATCCTGACTCAAATATTCCGCCAGGGCATGCAGCGTTGTTGTCTTTCCAAACTGTCTGGCCCGATTAATCGTAAAGTATTTTCCTTCATCAACGAGTTTCCTGATCTCGGAAAGGCGCTGTGTTAAATCCACCATATAATGTTCTACCGGATCACAGATACCAGTCGTATTAAATACACGTTTGGGGATATTCCGATTATGCTTTTCTGCAATAAAAGTCTCCGGAATCATCCATCTGCTTCCCTTCTTCTCTGCGCCGGCAATGGCTTTGCTGACACACAGTTTAGTTATATATCGTTTTGTTACACCCAGGAGTTCTGCAGCTTCCTTTGTCGTATAATACTTCATACGCTTTGCTCCTCTCTCTTTCATTGCATACTTATTGTAGCATGTAGTTCTTGTTTTATCAATATTTGGTTCTTATTTTTTCGCTTTTAGTTCTCGTTTTGCATTCATTTGGTTCCTATTTGTCAAAAGAACAGCCACACACATTTTTATGTATGACTGCTGCGTAAATTATCCAGACCTGCCTTTGGGTCTTAGCCTTTTGCAATCTCTACATTTTTACCCGCAAAGGCGACGCCATATTTTACGATTTCCTTAATTCCACGGTCCTTCATATCTGTATCATAGTGCTTATCCTCAATCTGTTTCAGAGCCTCGTCGGCGGATGCAGATAAACCAGCATCATTCTTTGTCGCTTTGAATTCCATGATAATACCCGGCATAGAATGCA
>JALEPU010000064.1 GCA_022766905.1 Lachnospiraceae bacterium | reverse complement strand
AACTGGACGGGAAAAACAGTAGCAGGGGCAGAAGGTTTTTGCACCTATGAAAAGAAAAGATATCGGCTGGTAGATATTCCCGGCTGTTATTCGCTGGATGCAAGTTCTGCGGAAGAAGAGGTGGCAAGGAACTTTATCTGTTCCAAAGAAGCAGATGTCATAGTGATCGTTTGTGACGGTACCTGCCTTCTTCGAAATATGAACCTGGTTCTGGAAATTCTGAATCTGACCAAACAAGCGGTTCTTTGTATTAATTTTCTGGATGAAATGAGAAAGAAAAAAATCCATATTGATTTTGACCTATTAGAAGAAAGGCTTGGAATCCCTGTAGTGGGCATTACTGCCAGAAACCAAAAACAGTTTGATGAGTTGTTTCTGGCCATTGAAGAAATATTCGATCAAACAGAGGAGAGAGAGCAGGAAGAAGCAGGAGAGAAGGAAATCATTTGCGGGAAATCAGGGAAAAAAGAAGCAGAAACAATTTGTGGGGAAGGGGAACCCGGAGAAGCAAAAAAAGAATGTCTGACCATTGCAGAAGCTCTTTGTCAGGATGTCATCTATTATGAAGATGAGGACTATAGCAGAAAAGATCGGAGGCTTGATTATCTTTTTACAAGCAAATGGACGGGATTTCCTGTTATGTTTCTCATGCTGCTTTTTATTTTCTGGCTTACCATTGCAGGAGCCAATTATCCGTCCATGTGGCTTTCCCATTGGTTTGGTCTGTTGGAAAAATGGCTGTTCCATCAGGCAGAGCTGCTGAAATTGCCTGCCTTTTTCTCAGATATGATGATTTTGGGAGCATATCGGGTTTTAAGCTGGGTCATCGCAGTGATGCTTCCTCCAATGGCCATCTTTTTCCCCTTGTTTACTTTAATGGAAGATTTCGGATACCTTCCTCGTATCGCCTTTAATCTGGATCGGTGTTTTCAGTGTTGTAAAGCCTGTGGGAAACAGGCTCTGACCATTGCCATGGGTTTTGGATGCAATGCAGTAGGAGTGACCGGCTGTCGCATCATTGATTCCAAAAGAGAACGGCTTCTTGCGATGCTAACCAATTCCTTTGTCCCATGCAATGGAAGATTTCCAATGCTGATTGCCATGATCACCATGTTTTTTCTGGGAACAGAGGGAAAAACAGGAACAGGAATCCTGGCTGCATTTTATCTGGCTCTCTTCCTTGTGCTTTCATTGGGGCTTACCCTGTTGACTGCAAAAATTTTATCCGCCACCTTATTAAAAGGCATGCCGTCATCATTTACCCTTGAACTGCCTCCCTACCGGCGGCCCCAGATTGGAAAAGTAATCCTTTATTCCATCTGGGATAGAACGATTTTTGTACTAATGAGGGCAGCAGCGGTGGCAGCACCGGCAGGACTCCTTATTTTTTTACTGGCAAATTTCTCGGTCGGAAACAGTTCTGTGTTGACGGTGTGTTCTGACCTTTTAGACCCGCTGGGAAGGCAGCTTGGCATGGATGGAGTCATTTTACTTGCTTTTCTCCTTGGTTTTCCTGCCAATGAAATTGTGATGCCGTTGATGCTGATGATCTACCTTTCTTCCGGTACCTTAAATGAAGTGGGAGACCTGGTAAAGTTTCATCAGATTCTTGTTCTTCATGGCTGGACCATAAAAACGGCGGTTTGTACGATGCTGTTTACGCTGGTCCATTTTCCATGCTCCACCACTTGTCTTACCATACGAAAAGAGACCGGGAAAACGAAGTGGATGATTGCCGGAATTTTGATTCCTCTTTTTACCGGAATGTCGGTTTGTTTTCTGGTCAATCATTTGTGGAATCTTTTTATTTGACAAAAAGGGAATGTGAGATAAGTTGCTTTTCATCCATCCGTACTGTATAATGAAGAAACTGTTAATAGGAAATAGGATGCCGGACTACATTTTTATTTTAAGAACAGGAGGATGAAAACAAGATGACTGAAAAAATAAATCACCTTTGCAAAAAAGTTCAATTTCTTTCGGGAGCAGGGCTAAAAACCATCGCAATCATATCCATGCTGTTTGACCATGTCAATAAAGCTCTGATTTATCCTAACCTGGTTTCCAATGAAGATATTCTGGCTTTTGTCAGTAATTTATTTGATATTTTGGGTCGAATCGCATTTCCGCTGTTTTGCTTTTTTCTGGTGGAAGGTTTTTTTAAAACACGAAGCCGAAAGAAATATTTGCTTCATTTGCTGATTTTTGGTGTTATATCAGAAGTGCCCTTTGATATGTTTACAACAGCAAGTTTTTTCAATATGAACTGGAATAACGTCATGTTTACTCTGGCACTTGTACTGGTTACGATTTGGAGCATTGATTTCTTAAAAGAAAAAATGCAGAATAAGCCCAAAGTACTTTGGCCTGACACTTACTTATAATGGAGAGCGTGGAAAACAGAATAAAATGCTTTTTTATTGGTTTTACCCGGTGCATCTGCTGATCCTTGGAATCCTGCGCCTGTATTTAGGAATTTAGAACCAATGTGTGTATTTTCTTGAAAGCGAGAGAGTTCCGCTGGTGGAACTCTCTATTCTTTACTGTTCTTTCTCATACAAGCTTTGGAATAAAATTCAAATTTTTTACTGGCTTCGTCGAGGGAGCCGATGATAAAATATTCTTTTCCGTTTTTTCCTACGCAATCAATAAGAGGCGAGGATAAAAAATCTAAAATTGCTTCAATTTCAGCCGGTTCAGGTGCCATATCAAAGCTTTCGTTATCCCTTATGGAACGATAAATTTCCCGGATGGATAAGGCGCCTTTGGTAATTGGGTCATCGCTTTCTTCCAGAAGACATTTCATAATTGCTTCCACGAGAAATCCGTATCGTCTAACCCTGTTTCGCTCGTCGTTTAATACATCCAGATCAACAATTCCGCTTTGTTCAAAAATCTTTTTATAGGCGCTGACCGGAATGGGAATTTCCCGGTGGGCTTTCAGTAATTCTTCCAGACCGTCAATATCCAGCAAAGCAACCTTATGTTCCCTGGCTCTTCGCTGCAATCGTTCTCCCTGGAACGAACATCCTACAACCATTGTATAGTCCGCTTCATGTATTTTTTTGTGTTCTTTCAATGTATCAAAATCAATCTGATTTTCCGGCACATTTCCGGCAGAAGTAGATTTAGCGTCTATCGCTACACGAAAAGATAATTTTGGTGCGCAGACAGCTTGGAGAAGGACATCTGTTTTTCCGGAGCCGCCCAGCCATTCTGCTTTGAAGCCCAGTGTTTCAAAAGCTTCCTGCAAAACCTTTTCGAATTCCTGTGGATTGGCAGAATCTTTGGAAGCCAGCCGGATTCTGCGTAACAGGTCATCGTCTTCGACAGGTCTGGAATTTGAGGCAGAATCCTTTTCCGATGTATCCGATGCTTTTCTTTCCTGAATGCAAATCAGCTTTAATAAATTTGTTCCCCGCTTGGTCAGACAGTAGGTATCTGCGCTGTTTTCCATGATTAACTTTGCTTCTTTCAGCAAAATCAGCCTTCTTCGCATTTCATCAATACTTTCCCGATTAAATCCATAGGAGACTTTTGCAATCACAGCCAGCTCTTTTGCACTGAGACTTTTTTCTTCTAATTCTTTCAGGATTTCAAATACAAAAAGAAATTTGCTATGAATGCAGCATAATAAGTCGATCATATTGTTCTTTTCCAGCCATTGATCCCCTAATTCACTTATTTTGTAAGTATTTTTACTTTTTCGTTCCACGAATCCAATATTCATTAAAAGGGTCATAAACATATTGGAAGAGGCGGTTGAGATGTGGTACATGTTGCCGGAGTATTCTCTGATTCGGTCCCGGGTGACTTCCTGGCTTAATAATTGGAGATATCCGACAATGGTTTCTGCTGCATTATTTGTGTTTCCCGGAATGTATCCGATGGTAGGCTTTCTGCTGGAAAAGTTCTCCTGCTCTGCTTTACATAATTCAATTGCCCAGGAAGAAAGATCGACGTCGGTTTCTCCAATGGTTTCATCTTTTTCCACGACGATTTCCTGAGGATATACAAGAGGGATATCCTGCAAAAAGTGTTGCCCTTTTTCTGTCAAAGAATATTCCAGTAGATATTCGGTAAATTCTACGAAACCAACTTCCCGGAACCAGGTTAATCGATTCGCAATTTCTGACTTTGTTTTCCAGTTGATCTTATAGTCATTCTGGGCTATCTGCAGTAACTCACCGATTTTTTTCGGCTCCTGTAGATAATACAGTACTTCGCCGAAAAATTTGATCCTCGCGCAGAAAATTGCAGTTAAGTAGGAATCATCTCCGGAATCAAGCCATTTTTGTCCTTCTTCCGAAAGTTGCCAGCGCCCGTCTTCTTTATATACGAATCCCAAAGGTCTTAACCAGACACAATATCTGTCCAAAGCTGCCTTGCTGTCACTGCCTTTTATCTTTAGAATCGTTTGAGCGGGAAGACCATCCCGGACTGCCTGCATCATCATTTTCAACGTATGTAGCTGTCCTTTCTCGCCTCGTGGTATTTTGGGGACGGAAAATAATTTGGCATTCCATTCCTGATTTTTTGGGTATTCACTTTTATCGATCATAGTTTCCTCCATGTTAATCGGATCATGTATATTCCTTCTTGTTTTATTGTAACAATAAAACATAGAAAAAACCATATAAAATTTGACCTGTTAGAACAATGATGTTATAGTAATGTCTAGCGTTGAAGAGCGTAAGAAAGCAATCTGTTTATACAATTGTAATTGTTTACATCAGGAAAAGAGGACAAAGCTTTTATGAAATATTATTTTGCCCCCATGGAGGGAATTACAGGCTATCTGTACCGTCAGGTCTATCAGGAACTTTTTGCTGGAATCGACAAATATTTTACTCCCTTTATCGTGCCCCATACCATAAAAGGTTTGAACAGCCGGGAAAAAAATGATATTTTGCCGGAACACAATGAGGGAATCAATCTGGTTCCTCAGATTTTAACCAATCAGGCAGAAGATTTTATCCGGGTGGCCAAAACCTTACAATCGTATGGATATGAGGAAGTGAATCTGAATCTGGGCTGTCCTTCCAAAACAGTGGTGTCCAAGAAAAAGGGCTCGGGATTTTTAGAGGAACCGAGGAGACTGGATGTTTTTCTTTCTGAGATATTTGAAGGCCTTGACATGGAAATCTCGGTAAAGACCAGAATCGGGATTAGTGAGCCGGAGGAATTCGGTCCTTTGATGGAAATCTATAATCGTTATCCAATCAAAGAGCTGATCATACATCCAAGAGTGCAGACAGATTATTATAAAAATCACGCTAACTGGGAAGCATTTTCACAGGGACTATCTGTCAGCAAAAATCCGGTTTGTTATAACGGAGATCTTTTTACAGCAGAAGATTTTGAGAAATGGAAGGCATGTTTTCCGTCCGTCGATTGCGTCATGCTTGGAAGAGGTCTGATCGCAAATCCGGGTCTGATTCGAAAAATCCGGGATGGGAAGGATATTTCCAAAGCAGAATTGAAACTTTTTCATGACAGACTTTGTGAAGCCTATCAGTCATTAAAAATTGGAGACCGAAATGTGCTGTTTAAAATGAAAGAGCTTTGGTATTATATGATTTTCTTATTTGCAGATCATAAAAAGCAGGAAAAGAAGATAAAAAAAGCCCAGAATATGACAGCCTATCAGGCAGCGGTGGAAGAGTTGTTTGCTCAGTGCAGCCTGATGGAACATGGCGGATATTTAAAAGGTTAAATGAAAAATAGAATGATAAAAATGATACAGCAAAAAAACGACAGTTGTCAGAACCGATGTTCCGACGGCTGTCGTTTTTGCACGTCATCCATGTTAAAAGGTATTTTACTTAAAGATTGGAGCCATTGTATCCCCATGCAGTACAAATCGTGTAGGAAATGTAGATTCGTTCCGGTTTAATGGAAAAATCCCGGCTGATAATCTCTGTTGTCTTAGCTGTCATCTGCTCTAAAGCCTGTGGATCCTGCTCCCGAAGCAGCTGAATTTCAACCATAGCACATGGTTCTAAGGTATCTCCTGAAAAATATAATGGGCAGCTTCCTTCAAAATTCACCATCAGCCACTGTTCGCTTTTTCCCGGAATCAGGGAAATGGCCTGGCCTAAGTCTGCTTTTGCGTTTTCACGCTGCTTTCTGGACAATGAAATATTTGTTTTTGCGTTAATAAATGGCATGTCGATATCCTCCTTGTGTGAAATGGTGCACCCCACCAATTTTTTCTTTTTATTATACTATGGGAAAGGAAGAAGTCAACGGGGCTTTCCGGAGGATATTTATACTTTTTTGTCCCGAAAAAAAGGTTTTAAGTCTTTGGGACTATACTTCCTGTTTTTTCAATAATTCATTTAATACACTCATCATATCTCCATTTTCCTGGGAAGTACCAGAGGAAGGGCTTTTCGAAGACATGAAAAGCGGCAGCAGTCTGGAAAGAGCTTCCTGAGAGGAAAAAGATCCGTCTTTCTGGTTCATCATATTAGAAAGAATCTGGACAAGTTCCGGATTTTTCTGCATCAGATCCATACAGGACTGATACATCTGAATCATTTGAAGCATATTAAGCATATTGTCCAGCTGAGGGCTGGCATCATTGCCGGCGGCTGCCTTCATTGCTTTTAACATTCCGGGAAGATCGGGATGATTCGTTTCAAATCCACAGGCGGTCAGCACGTCTTTTTTGTCAAAGTCAGAAAGAATCCGTCTGATTTCTACCATTTTTATGTAGAGAGCCAACGGTTTCCGCAGGGAATCACCTACATAAGGAAGGGCAGAATGTAACATGGTAAGATCTGTGCTTTTTAAGAAACGATCAAAAGGATTGGGAAATTCATTGGAAAACTCATCCATATGTTTAGCACCTGTTCTTTTTTATTCATATAGTATAGTATGAAAGGAGTGGAAAAGAATGAACGAAAATTTGATTGAAGAAGAAAATACAGTCTATGAAATAGATCCGGATTGCCGGATTGTAAGCAGGAAAGAAGAGCGAAAAGGAAAACGCGCACAAAGCACCTGCTTATCTATCTCCGGAAAAGGAAAAAGAAGGGAAAATAAGAAGAAAAAAAACAACCCTATCAAATGGGCAGCAATCCTTCTTATATGTTTACGAAATTGCAATTAACCCGTAAGCTCCTTTTGCCACTTTGATCGTCCAAGGTAAATCCTTCTTTTTTATTTGACTATTTTGGCGGAATTTCCAAAATAGCTTCTGAAAAAATGCCCCAAAAGAGACAATACAAAAAGAAGGATTACCTTGTGAGGAATATCATTCAGGATAACTTCTCAAGATCTTCAAAGAAAGCCGGATAAGAGACTTTTACGCAATCACTGTCTATAATATTCGTTTCACCGTCTGCGTTGATACCGGCGATGGCAAATGTCATTGCAATTCTGTGATCATATTTACAATGAATTTCAGCACCATGAAGAGGGTGGTCTCCTTCAATAACCATGCCGTCATCGGTTGGAATAACTCTTGCACCCATAGCGGACAGGTGAGTAGCCATTAAATCAATTCGATTGGATTCTTTTACTTTTAATTCCTGGGCATCCCGGATAACAGTAGTACCTTTAGCGAAGCAAGCTAAAAGAGCAATGACGGGAAGTTCATCAATTAAAGTCGGAATAATATCACCTTCAATGACGGTAGAATGAAGGCTGCTTGTTTTTACCAGCAGATCTGCAGTTGGTTCTCCTTTGTCGTCTTTTACATTCAGATAAGTAAGATCGGCTCCCATAGCTTCACAGACTTTTAAAATACCGGCTCTGGTTGGATTAATCCCTACATTTTTAATTAAAATTTCAGAGTTTGGTGTGATCAGTCCGGCTACAATAAAGTAGGCAGCGGAAGATATATCACCTGGAACCTGAATTTTCTGTCCCTGTAAAGATTCTGGAGGACAGACAGTTGCCGTTTTGTCGTGGCTGGTGACAGGAACACCAAAAGATTCCAGCATTAATTCCGTATGATTTCGGGATAAAACCGGTTCTGTTACACTGGTAATTCCATCTGCATAAAGACCAGCCAGAAGGACAGCGGATTTTACCTGTGCAGATGCAACAGGAGACTGATAATGGATGGCAGATAAAGGTTTTCCTGTAATTTGTAAAGGTGCGCATCCATTTCCATTTAGGCTTATAATATCGGCCCCCATCAAGGAAAGAGGGGTCATAATTCGTTTCATTGGCCGGGAGTTTAAGGAATCATCACCGGAAAGAACAGAAGTAAAATTCTGTCCACAAAGAATTCCGGACATCAGTCTGGTTGTTGTTCCGCTGTTTCCTACGTCTAAGGTCTTTGAAGGACCGGTAAGACCATGAAGGCCTTTTCCATGAACAAAAATAGTATTGTCTTTTTCCTCAATAGAAATCCCCATCTGTTGAAAACAATGGATTGTTGAAAGGCAGTCAGCACCTTTTAAAAATCCATGGATTTCTGTAGTACCTTCGGCCAGTGAGCCGAACATCACAGCACGATGACTGATGGATTTGTCTCCCGGGACAATAATCTCTCCCAAAAGTCTTTGCTTTCTTGTAAAAATCATAAGTTTAGTCTCCTATTTCTTCTATACGATGTTGCTAATATAGTAGGACACAGTGTCTACCATAAAAGAACGCTATGTTCCTTAAGAACTTTATTCAAGAACGCCTCGGCGTTCATTCCTGTGAGGAATTGATTTCCTGCTTAATGGCGGATATGTACGTCATAATTGCGATCCCGTAAGACTTTGTAAGCTTTTTTGGCGGATTCATCGTCATAAAGAACGATTTTGAATACACCTTCTTCGTATTCCCGGTTGTGGATAATTCCTACGTTCTTGATACTGATCTGATTCAGGGCAAGAAGGGTAGTTGTCTGGGACAAGGTTCCCGGCTCATCCGGAATATCCACAAAGATTTCATATGTTTTCTGCATCAGACCTACAGCATTATCCGGAACAGAAGCCCTGTATTCTCCGGCTTCTTCGAAATAATGATGAATGAAATCGCGGTCTTTTTCTTCCAGGGCATCCACCATTTTTTTCAGATCATCAATGGCCTGAATCAGCAGGCTTCGGATATTGTCTACATTTTCCAGACTGATCTGTTCCCAGACAGTCGGGGAAGAAGAGGCAATTCGTGTAATATCTTTAAAACCACCTGCAGCCAGCTGTTTTAACATACCGGATTCATCATCCATATTTTTTACAAGATGTACCAGTTCCGCAGCAATAATATGAGGAACATGGCTGATGGATGCTGTAATGGAATCATGGCGTTTCGGATCCAGTAAAATGGTCATAGCACCCAGTTCTTCAATGAACTGACTGAAATCAGTTACCTTC
>JALEPU010000061.1 GCA_022766905.1 Lachnospiraceae bacterium | reverse complement strand
GTTGCTTTCTGGGCGGTTATGATGAGTAAATTAAAATGGCATCCATTAAAAGTGTTGATCGTTGACTCTGCAATCACAGCAGGTTCTCTTTTGGCAGTACTTTTAATCCATCAGGTAGCAATCGTTTATATTGCGATCCTTATCTTAGGTTTTGGTTGTGCCGGTGGTGCTCTTCAGACAGGTCTTTCTGTTGTACAGGAATTCGTGCCAGGTCCTAAAGGACGTAATACAGGTATTTATTACACCTTCATGGGTGCAGCTTCCTATTTGATGCCGGTTATTGTATCAAAATTAACTATTATCTCCGGTGAAAGTAAAGCAGTGTACACGTTAATGACCCTGATGTTCATTTTAGCAGTCGTTCAGATGTGTGCAACACTCTTCTTAATCGCAAGATACAACAAAGTATTTGGTACTTCTCCTTTAAAAAAGGCAGAATAAGGATCGATTTATAAAATGAGTTGTCCGACAAATGAGCCTTACGCCGATTTTTTCGTGATCTGCACTCCCAAAATCGACGAAAATATGAGCAATCCGCTCATGTTTTGCGGGCCCCATAGACATAAAATACATGCAAGCATGTATTTTATGTCCATTTGTCCCTTGGCTCATAAAATGATGCTAGGGTCAAAAGCTTTTGTCCCTTGGCTCATATAAAATAAAAAAAAGAACGAACTCTTTTTTTTCACAACTCTAGTTAAAAAACTAACAAACTTCTATGGGATTATCAAAAACTATAGATATATTTTATAGGTAAAGGAGGGAATAAGATGAAAATATTAAAATGGCTCAATGATAATTTAGAGCAGACAATTCTTTTGATTTTGTTATTTGGTATGACGATTGTGATGGGCATTCAGGTAACAGCAAGATATGTTTTTTCATCTTCCTTATCCTGGTCTGAGGAAATAACCAGATATATGTTTATTATTTCCGGGTTTATCAGTGCCAGTTTTTGTATTAAAAGAGGAGTATCCGTAAAAATTGACCAGTTGATGGGTATGCTTCCGGGCAAAGGCGTACATTATATGAGACTGGTAAGTTATATGATCCAGCTGCTCTTTTTTGCTTATTTAATTCCTTTTGCATGGAATTATGTTTGTTCCGGAATTGCAAGTGGACAGTTAAGTCCGGCTTGTGGGATTCCAATGTATTTGATTCAGTTATCTACAGTAGTAAGCTTTGTACTTTGCTGTTTTCGGCTGATTCAGAAGATCGTGATGCGTTTTGAAATTATTACCGGAAGAAGAGAATGGGAGGAAAAATAAAGAATGTCACCAATATTAGTATTTATCTTGTTCTTTGTATTTTTGTTTATTGCCATCCCAATTTCTGTTTCTCTTGGTTTGGTAGCAGTATTACCAGGTGTATTTGATGTATCTTTTACAGCAAGTGCATCTTACATTATTCGTTCCATGTTCGGTGGAATCGATAGTTTTCCCCTTCTTGCGGTACCAATGTTTATTTTATCCGGTATCATTATGGCAAGAGGTGGTATTTCCAAACGATTATTTGATTTGTTTGCTTATTTTATTGGGAAAAAAACCGCAGGTCTGCCATGTGCGGCTGTCATTACCTGCCTGTTCTACGGTGCAATTTCCGGATCCGGTATTGCAACTGTAGCGGCTGTAGGAAGTATGACAATTCCGCTGCTGGTAGAACTTGGATATGATAAAAATTTTTGTACCGCTCTTGTTGCTGTTTCAGGCAGTCTTGGTGTTATTATTCCGCCAAGTATTCCATTTATTATGTATGGAATGGCTTCCGGGGCATCAGTCAGTGATATTTTCCTTGCCGGTATTGTACCTGGAATTTTGATTGGCTGTGTTTTAATGGTATATGCCATTATTTATTGTAAGAAAAATGGAGAAGATAAGGAAAAAATCAATGCAAAGATTGATGACCTTCACGAACAGGGCCTTTGGTCTGTATTTAAGAGCAGCTTCTTTGCCGTTTTATCTCCGGTCATTATTCTTGGATGTATTTATTCCGGAATTGCTTCTCCGACAGAAGCCGCAGTTATTTCTGTATTCTATTCCCTGATTGTTAGTGTATTTATCTATAAATCCATGGAAATAAAACAGATTTATGATGTCTTTTCCGAAGCGGTAAAAACCTATGCACCGATTTTATTCATCCTTGCTGCATCGATTGGATTTTCACGAGTACTTACCTTGATGCAGGTTCCTCAGACCATCAGTGGATGGATTCTGGAACATTTTTCAAACGGAGTTATTGTGTTGATTGTGATCAATATCGTCTTATTAATAGTAGGCATGGTCATGGATACTACACCTGCGATCCTGATTCTTACACCGATTCTTCTTCCAATTGTAGAAGGCTTTGGTATGAATCCGATTCATTTCGGTGTTATGATGGTGGTTAACCTGGCAATCGGTTTTGTAACACCGCCAATCGGAGTAAACTTATTCGTGGCAAGCTCCTTAACTGACATTCCTGTCGTTGTGATTGCAAAACGAGCATTACCGCTGATTGGATTCTTCTTAATTGCATTGTTGTTGATTACATTTATTCCTCAGATTAGTTTGTGTCTGTTGTAAGAAAGGAGTTATGATTATGAAAGGAAAGACCCCAAGTATCATTCTTGCTCTTGTTTTGGTTGTGATTACCGTTGCAACAGTAGCATTTGGCAATTATCAGATAAATGGTAAAAAAGAGCAGACTGATTTAGAGGAAGAGCAAAGATATTCCTGGCCTTTGGCAACCTGTAGTACAGAAGATACGATTACTCATATATTTGCAACTGCTTTTGCAGAAGAGGTAAATCGGCTGAGTGATGGAAAAATGAAGATTACCGTATACCCTCAGAGTACGTTAGGTGGTGACAGGGAGCTGATGGAAAGCTGTAAAGATGGTGATATTCCGTTTGTAGTTCAATCACCGGCTCCACAGGTAAGCTTTATGCCCCAGCTTTGTGTGTTCGACGCTCCATGTCTCTTTGATAATATTCAGGATGCCAGAGATGCTGTTGACGGAGAAGAGTTCCAGAAGATTATCAAAGGGATCTACAAAGATGCCGGATATAATCTCTTAGGAATGGCGGACCAATGTTTCCGGGTAATGACCAGTTCCAAAGAATTTACCGGATTTGAAAGTTTTAAAGGTCAGAAAATCAGAACAATGGAAAATTCGTTTCATATACAGTTCTGGAAACAGATGGGCGCAAATCCGACCCCAATGAGTTTCTCTGAAGTGTATATTGGTTTGCAGCAGGGAACCATCGATGCTCAGGAAAATGCTTATGAAATTATTGTAAGTGCAAAGCTGTACGAGCAACAGAAATATGTTATTTATACCAATGCTGTTCCTGACTTTACTACTTTGATTGTCAGCGATGAGTTCTTTCAGGAATTGTCCAAAGAACAGCAGGAAATTATTGAACTGGCAGCAAAAAATGCGCAGGAAAAAGCCCGCGAGTCTGCTGACGAGAGAAAAGAACAGCGCCAGATCCAGTTAGAAGAAGCCGGAATGGAATTTGTCGAAATCGATGATGAAACATGGGCAAAAATGCAGGAAGCATGTGCCCCGGTATACGAAGCAATTCGAAAACAGGCAGGCGATGAGCTTTTAGATTTATATATGAAAAAGTAAATTTGACTTTCAGATTCGAAACCAGCAATCGATACTGAATCAAGTCAAGGCCTCCTTTTACATCATGAGTTTTTCTAAAACGCATGAACGGGGTGAATCTGTAACATTATATGCTATAGATTCACCCCGTTTGCGTTTGTTTTAATCTGTCGAAGACAGATTACGATGGGTCCTTACAGAATATCTGAGGAGCTGCTTTGAGTTCAGCGGACGTCCGGCAATAAAATCTTGAAGCTGCTGTTTTGCAGAAATTCCCCAAAAGGAACAGCAGGAAAAGGAGCCCTGACTGATTCAGCCAATTTTATAAGAAACCTTTCTGCTCAAGAGCATAAGTAATATTACGTCCTTCGAAAGTACCATCGATGATACGTCTTGCTCTTACACTGTCACCGATATTCATAACACGTACATTCGTGTCTCTGAATGCTTCTAAACAGTCAAGATACATCTGATTCTGACCTTTCATTCCAAGACATACAAAACCATAGTCGAATGGAAGTTCGTAAACCTCACCTTCCGGGCTCTTTACAACGAAGCAGTCAGATTTTACTTCCTGAAGAGCAGTGCTTGTAAGCTGGTTTACATTGTATTTTTTCATCATGCATTTTGTATCATTTTTCGATACAGGATCAAGATCACGTCCGATTTCAGGCATCATTTCAACGATCGATACTTCGGCACCTCTTGGTGCAAAGAATTCAACAACGTCAAGACCTACAGCACCGCCGCCAATGACAACAACTTTTTTTCCTGTCATGTCTTCCGGATAATTCGGTACGTTTCTGATCATGCTTAAGATGGACTCTACTTTGCCGCCTTCTTTGTCAATGTGATCATGAAGACCAGCGATTGGAGGAAGCAGTGGAAGAGAACCGGTTGCGCAAATTACAATATGAGGATTGAATTTCTGGATATTTGTAATAGTTGCTTCTGTTCCTGTAAAGATATAGAGGTTATCTAATGCTTCGGCACGTCTCTGAAGATAAACAGGAAAATCATTTAAACGCTTCTTAGCAGGAATTTTGGAAATTTCTGTTGCAAGACCGCCGAGAGTTTCTTTTTTCTCAAGGAGGAATGTAGTACATCCAACTTCTGCTGCAGAACATGCTGCTTCAAGACCTGCAGTACCGCCACCAATGACAACAACATTACAGTTTCTTTTTACTTTACGTTCAAGGTGAACATCGCCTTCTAATACAGATGGGTTAACGGTACAGCGAATTGGACGATTTCCACCGATTCGGTTTCCGGCACAGCCAATGTTACAGGAAATACATTTTCTAAGCATATCTTCCTGATTGTTTGCTACTTTAAATACCCAGTTAGGTTCTGCAATTAATCCACGACCCATACCAATCAAATCGCAATCGCCTCTTGCGAGAGTATCTTCTACAACCTGAGGATCACGATAGTTACCCATGGAAATAACCGGTTTGCCGAATTTTTCTTTTACAGCTCTTGCCATGTAGGATCTCCATCCGTCTTTCATGTAGTTTGCATCAATCTGATACTGGATAGAGTCATTTAAACCACAGGATACGTCGAAGATATCGACTTCATCATTTAAGAACTCAAGATATTTTAAAGTGTCTTCCAGTGTGTTTCCGCCATCTACCAGTTCATCTGCAGAAAGTCTTAAAAGAATTGGCATATGAGGTCCGATCTGAGATCTTACTTCATCAATGATCATGCGGCAGAAACGAGTTCTGTTTTCAATGCTTCCACCAAATTCGTCTGTTCTGTCGTTATAAATCGGAGAGAGGAACTGACTGATTAAGTAGGAGTGGCCTGCGTGGATCTCTACAGCGTCAAATCCTGCTGTCATAGCACGTTTTGCAGCTTCCCCATATTTTTTGACAATTCCCAAAATTTCATCTTTTGTTAAAGGACGAGGAATTGCCCCACCGGTTTTTGACGGATGGTTGGAAGCGGATACAGGCTGTAAACCACCGATACGGGATGACATAGCAGATGCACCGGCATGGTTGATCTGGATGGCAACTTTTGTTCCGTAGTGATGCATGTCTTCACAGAATTTATAAAGGCGAGGAAGGTAGTTGTCATGGTCGATACGAAGCTGGGTTGTTCCGTTGGATCCAAGAGGAAAGTCTACGTTGGCATTTTCAACGATAATAAGACCTGTGTCACCTTTCGCACGTTGTCTATAATAATCAATGTGAAGGAAACTCATTTCACCGTTTTGTTCGCCATAGTTGGTTCCCATAGGCATCATACAGATTCTGTTTTTGATTGTCATTGCTCTAACAGTCAATGGCTCAAAAATGTGTTTGTAATTGTTTTTCATTGATTTCATCCTCCTTGTTTTTTTACACAACATAATCCCTGAAAAAATTGCAAGATACTTGTGTATAAATGCAGGCTTTGTATTTTTCATTATTATATAAGTTATTATATAAAAATGCTGGCTATAAATCTAATTGATATTGCAATCAATCATATAGAAAAAATCTATGAATAAAAATCCAATATCAGGGAATTCTGAAAAAGTTTGAAAGTTTTTTGATTATTTTCTGACATAGAATTTTGTTTTTCTTTTAACATTGTTATTTTTGCTCTGACTGGGAATTAGTCATTGACTCTGGACATGGAGTCGAGTTAAAATAAAATAGAATATACCTATCAAAATTAGTTGGGAGGAATGAATATGAGATTAACTGATTTATTGGAAGGGCTGGAATATGAATGTATTCAGGGCTCCGAGAACATAGAGATTCATAACGTTGTCAATGATTCCCGGAAAGTAGAAGAAGGGGATTTATTCTTATGTATTGCAGGTGCTGTCGTAGACGGACATAGTTTTGCAAAAGAAGTAGTGAATCAGGGAGCCAGTGCTCTTGTTGTAGAAAAAGAGGTGGATGTAGATCAGGATGTAACGGTGATCAAAGTAAAAGACAGCCGTTATGCAATGGCCTTAATCTCCTCTTCTTATTTTGGTCATCCGTCCAGAAAGTTAAAGACAATAGGAGTAACGGGAACAAAAGGAAAGACAACCACAACCTATATGATTCGGTCTATGTTAGAAGCTCAGGGACATAAAGTAGGTGTGATTGGAACCATTGAGGTCGTAATCGGGGAGGAACATATTCCTGTGAATAATACGACACCGGAATCTTATGATATTCATCGTTTTTTTGATATGATGGTAAAGGCAGGATGCGATGCAGTTGTCATGGAAGTGTCTTCCCAGGGACTGAAGCTTCATCGTACTGCCGGAATTATGTTTGATTACGGACTTTTTACCAATCTTTCTCCGGATCACATCGGACCAAATGAACACGAAAGTTTTGAAGAATATTTATATTGTAAATCTCTGCTGTTTCAGCAGTGTAAAATCGGAATTGCCAACAGAGATGATGAACATTATGAGGCAGTAACAGCCAATGCAGCCTGCCCGATGGAAACTTTTGGCCTTCATGAAGATGCCGATCTTAGAGCTTCCGATCCAAAACTGACCAGAAAGAAAGATTATCTGGGTGTTCATTTCCATATGAGCGGCCTGTTAAATTACGAAGTACACGTAGGAGTACCGGGAGCATTCAGTGTATATAATGCCTTAGGTGCCATTGCAGTAGTCAGACATTTTGGAGTTACTGAAGAGACGGTGAATCAGGTATTATCCACTTTGAAAGTAAAAGGAAGAGTTCAGATTGTTCCAACAGGTTCTGATTATACCCTGATTATCGATTATGCTCACAATGCAGTTGCTCTGGAGAGTATTTTAAAGACACTTCGGGCTTACAATCCTCCTAGGCTGGTTTGTATGTTCGGATGTGGCGGTAACCGGGCAAAATCCAGAAGATATGAGATGGGTGAAGTTTCAGGCAGGATGGCAGATTTTACTGTGATTACTTCCGACAATCCTCGTTTTGAGGAACCTCAGGCAATTATTGATGATATTATAACGGGAATCGAAAAGACAGATGGCAAATACATTGAGATCATTGACCGAAAGGAAGCTATTTCCTATTGTATGAGCAATGCTCAGCCTGGAGATATTGTGGTTCTTGCCGGAAAAGGCCATGAAACTTATCAGGAAATCAAAGGAAATAAATACCACATGAATGAAGAAGAAATTGTATTAGAATTGTTAGAGGCGCAGAAATAAATTGTATGCCGATATTATTATAGACATTGTCCATGAAGCGGTGGACCGGATGTTCCTTTACAGGGTGCCTGATGAATTGGTAAAAGAGGCAGCGGTAGGACAAACAGTGTTAGTGCCCTTTGGAAAAGGAAACCGGGTAAGACAGGGCTATATTGTGGCATTAAAGGAAGAACCGGATTATGAGCCGGAGAAAATCAAAGATTTGATCCGTATTTGCCCCAATGAACTGGAAGCCCAGGAAAGGCTGATTAGTCTGGGACTCTGGATGAAGGAGCAGTATGGTTCCACCATGATTCAGGCCTTAAAGACGGTTTTGCCTATTCGGGATAAAACTTCGGAAGAAGAAGAAAAGACAGTACGCCTGCTGTTGTCAAAAGAAGCAGCCAAAGAAAAAATAAAAGAGTATGAAAAAAAACACAACGTGGCAAAAGCCCGTATTCTGAACAGACTGATTCATGAACCGGAACTTTCTTACCCGATTCTTCGAAAAGAAGAACGAATTTCTCTCTCTACGTTAATAACAATGGAAAAAGAAGGAGTTTTAACAGTGGAGCGGGAAAGGGTGTTCCGAAATCCGGTAAAAAATCCGGAAGATGGGCGTGGAATCCACAAATTAAATCAGGAACAGCAGCTGATTTATGAAGAATTTGTCCGGGATTATGAACGGGGAATCCGAAAGACCTATCTTCTTTACGGAGTGACAGGGAGTGGGAAGACAGAAGTTTATCTTTCGCTGATTCGTAAAGTGGTGGAAGCAGGTCGTCAGGTCATTGTTTTGATTCCGGAAATATCCTTAACTTATCAGACGGTGAATCGGTTTTATACCTATTTTGGAGACAGGGTTTCTTTTGTGAATTCCAGACTTTCCAAAGGAGAGAAATACGATCAGTTTTTAAGGGCTCAAAAAGGTGAGATTGATATTATGATCGGGCCACGTTCGGCTCTTTTTACTCCATTTCCAAATCTGGGGCTGATTATTATCGATGAAGAGCATGAACAAGCCTACAAAAGCGAGACAACTCCCAAATATCATGCCAGGGAGACAGCACAAAAGCTGGCTAGTCTTTCAAACGCATCTTTGGTTCTTGGTTCTGCAACTCCTTCCATGGAATCTTTTACCAAAGCAAGGATGGGTCAGTATCGTCTTTGGGTACTGCAAAAAAGAGCAAATCAGAGGGCGCTTCCAACTGTTTCTGTCGTGGATCTTCGAAAGGAATTGCAGGAAGGAAATCGTTCCATGTTCAGCCGCCTGCTGAAAGAAGCTATGGAAGACAGGCTAAAGAGGAAAGAACAGGTCATGCTTTTTTTGAACCGGAGAGGATTTGCCGGTTTTATCAGTTGTCGGGCCTGTGGTTTTGTTCTGAAATGTCCCCATTGTGATGTTTCCCTGACCTACCATCGGGGAGGACGAATGGTATGCCATTATTGTGGCTATGAAAGACCAATTCCAAAGTTGTGTCCGGAGTGTAAAAGTAAATATATCGCAGCCTTTGGCGTTGGTACTCAGAAAGTAGAGGCTGCTTTATACAAAGAGTTTCCGGAAGCGAAAATTATGCGGATGGATATGGATACGACCAGGAAAAAAGAAAGCTACGATAAGATGCTTTCCTCCTTTTCCAAAGGAGAAGCGGATATTCTGGTAGGAACACAGATGATTGTAAAAGGCCATGATTTTTCAAATGTGACTTTAATGGGCATTCTGGCAGCAGATTTATCCCTTCATGCCGGTGATTTTCGTGCCAGTGAAAAGACTTTTCAACTTCTTACTCAGGCAGCAGGAAGAGCCGGAAGGGGGAAGAGGCCGGGCAATGTGGTTATTCAGACCTATCAGCCGGATCACTATGCCATTCTGGCTGCAAGCAGACAGAATTATGAAGAATTTTATGAGCAGGAAATGACATTTCGCAGATTGCTTCATTATCCGCCTGCCTGTGAAATACTGGTCATTTTCTGTACCAGCCGGCAGGAAGAAACAGGAATTCTGGCTTTAAATATGATCGCTGATTACTTAAAGAAGGTATATGGTCCTGATACCCTTCGACTCATTGGGCCGGGAGAAGGAGCTTTTCCAAAAATCAATGATATGTACCGGAGAGTACTTTACATCAAAGAAGAAAATCAGGATCAAATACTGGCAGTCCGCAAAAAAGTAGAAACCTATATTCAGACAGAAGAAATTTTTTCCCAGGTTCATCTTTATTTTGATCGAAATCCGATGGGAATATATTAAAATATAAATAAGAAAAGACTTCTCACATTGAATAATCTAAAAAACAGAAAAGGAAATCTTACAATAATCCGTCAATTGAATAAAACAGATTGACGGATCAGGAAGAAATGATATAAATGATAAAGGAGAGATAGTAAAATGGCAATTCGTACAATTCGAATTATGGGTGATGAATGTTTAAAAAAGAAATGTAAATCGGTTCGTGAGGTAACTCCGAGAGTGAGAGAACTGATTGAAGATATGTATGAAACCATGTACGAGGCAAGAGGTGTTGGACTGGCTGCTCCCCAGGTAGGAATTTTAAAACGGATCGTAGTCATTGATGTAATGGATGGAAATCCTCTTACTTTGATTAACCCAGAGATTATCTATCGTGGAGGCGAACAGACAGATGAGGAAGGATGTTTAAGTGTTCCTGGCAAATGTGCTCTGGTAACCCGTCCAATGTATGTACATTGTCGCGCCTTTAATGAAAATATGGAAGAGTTTGTCGTAGAAGCAGAGGGTCTTCTGGCCAGAGCAATTTGCCATGAACTGGATCATCTGGATGGAATTTTATATCCTGAGAAAGCCCTGGAAGAACCTCATGATGTAGAAGAGGAATAGAAGTATGAAAGTAGTATTTATGGGAACTCCTGACTTTGCTGTTCCTACTCTGGAAGCATTGATCGGAGCACATGAAGTGATCGGTGTATATACACAGCCGGATAAACCAAAAGGACGAGGAAAGGCGATGGCTTATCCTCCGGTAAAAGAAAAAGCCCTGGAATACCAGATTCCGGTCTACCAGCCGGTCAAAGTAAGAGATCCTCAGGTGGTGGAGCAGATTCGGAAGATGAATCCGGATGTGATTGTTGTAGTTGCTTTTGGACAGATTCTTCCGGAGAGTATTCTTTCTATTCCGTCATACGGATGTATCAATGTACATGCTTCTTTACTTCCAAAATACAGAGGTGCTGCTCCAATTCAGTGGGCAGTCATTGATGGGGAAAAGGAGACCGGTATTACCACCATGTATATGGCCAAAGGTCTGGATACAGGAGATATGATTCTGAAAGAAAAGGTTACGTTGGATCCAAAAGAGACGGGAGAATCATTGCACGATCGTCTCTCTGTTCTGGGAGGACCGCTGATCCTTGAAACCTTAAGACAGATTGAAGAGGGATGTGCTCCAAGAATCCCTCAAAAAGATGAGGAAAGCTGTTATGCATCTATGCTGACCAAAGAACTTGGCTGCATTGATTGGACGAAGGATGCAGTTTCCATCGAAAGGCTGATTCGTGGGTTAAATTCCTGGCCAAGTGCCTATACCGTATGGAAGGAAAAAACATTAAAAATCTGGGACAGTGATGTTGTAGAATATGAAGGAGCAGAAGAAGCAGGCACTGTCATTGCAAAAGATAAGACTTCTTTCACTGTAAAATGTGGAATGAATGCTTTACAATTAAAAGAAATCCAGCTTCAGGGCAAAAAACGGATGTCAGTTTCAGCTTTTCTGGTAGGAAATCAAGTGGAAATAGGAATGAGGTTAGGCTAGTATGGAACAGGATAATTCCAGAGAAGAAGTCCTTTTATTATTGATTGACATTGAGAAAAAAAAGATGATGAGCAGTCAGGGACTTTCTGATTTGCTTTTAAGATATCAGTTTGCACCGAAACAGCAGCGGGCTTTTATGACTCGTTTGTTTTCCGGAACTTTGGAACAGCAGATTTACCTGGATTATGTATTAAATCAGTTTTCCAAAAAAGAAATGGGAAAACAAAAGCCTTTGATTCGATGTCTGCTGCGAATGTCCCTCTATCAGATTTTATTTATGGATCAGGTTCCGGACCGGGCTGCCTGCAATGAAGCAGTAAAACTGGCAAGAAAAAAAGGATTTTCCAACCTTTCCGGTTTTGTCAATGGAATTTTGAGAAACATAATCCGAAAGAAAGATCAGATTAGAATGCCTGAGGAAGAAAAGGATCCTCTCTTTTATCTGTCGATTCGATATTCCATTCCGGAATGGATTTTAAAAATCTGGAGAAAGATGTATCCTTATGAAACAGTAAAAAAGATGGCTGCAGCCTCTTTAGAGCATCCGAAGGTATCGGTACGGGTAAATCAGTCAAAGATATCCGTAGAAGAAGTGATTGACAGTTTGAAAAGTCAGGATGTTCTGGTAGAAAAAGGGGCTTATCTTCCCTATATGTTAAAGATCAGTGAGTTTGATTCTCTGGATCGGTTGACCGCTTTTCGGGAAGGATGGATTCAGGTACAGGATGAAAGTTCCGCCTTTGTAGGTCATCTGGCAGATCCTAACGAAGATAGTGTGATTTTGGATGTTTGCAGTGCTCCCGGAGGAAAGAGCCTTCATCTTGCAGATATTCTGGCACAAAAAGGAGGAACCGGCAGGATTATTGCCCGGGATGTATCAGAAAAGAAAACAGATTTAATCGAGGAAAATATCGAACGGTGTGGTTTTGACCGGATCAGGACCGAATGTTTTGATGGAAGACAGCAGGATGAAACATGGATTCGGAAAGCCGATCTGGTTCTTGCAGATGTTCCCTGTTCCGGTCTTGGCATTCTGGCCAGAAAAAATGACATCAAATATAACAGTTCCCCGGATAAAATGAAAGAACTGGTTGTACTGCAAAGGCAGATTATAAAAAATGCAGCTTCCTATGTAAAACCAGGAGGAATCCTGTTATTTTCTACCTGTACGATCAACCCCGAGGAAAACATGGAGAACAGGGCATGGATTTTGGAACATTTTCCTTTTGAACCGGAAAATTTTTCAATGCTGATGCCGGAAGGACTGGAAGAAGAAAGAGCATCGGAAGGATATCTTCAGCTACTTCCCGGAATTCATCAGACAGATGGTTTCTTTATTGCTAAATTCAGGAGGATATCGGATGAATGATTTACGTTCTTTGTCATGGCAGGAATTGATACAATTGATGGAAGATCTGGGAGAAAAAAAGTTTCGTGCAAAGCAGATCTATGAATGGGTACATCAGAAACTGGTGCAAAGCTATGATGAAATGACCAATATTCCGAAGTCTTTGAAAGAAAAATTAAAGACCAGAGTTACCTTTTATCCCATAAAAGAAGTAGAACGGTATGTATCTGCCATCGATGGCACTACCAAGTTTCTGTTTGAATTGTTTGATGGCAACGTCATAGAAACAGTTCTGATGAAATATCATCATGGCAATTCTGTCTGTATCTCTTCTCAGGTCGGATGCAGAATGGGGTGCCGCTTTTGCGCGTCTACGCTGGATGGTCTTACCAGGCAGCTTACCGTATCAGAATTATTAAACCAGATTTACTGGATCCAAAAAACAACCGGGGAACGGGTTTCCAATGTTGTGGTTATGGGAACCGGAGAACCTTTTGATAATTTTGCTCATATTTTACAATTTATTCAGATGCTGACTGATGAACATGGTCTACATATCAGTCAGCGGAATATTACGGTTTCTACCTGCGGTCTGGTTCCAAAAATCTATGAACTGGCAGAGAAAAAACTGGCGATTACCCTGGCAATTTCTCTTCATGCACCAAATGATACCATGAGAAAAGAGCTGATGCCGATTGCCAATAAATATTCCATTGATGAGATTTTAAAAGCCTGTGATGCATATATATTGGCAACAGGGAGACGAATTACGTTTGAATATAGTCTGGTAGCAGGAGTCAATGATAAAACAGAACATGCCAAAGAACTGGCCTCTCGATTGTCCGGCAAACTTTGTCATGTGAATCTGATTCCGGTCAATCCGATTAAAGAACGGGACTACGAAAGATCAGCCAGGGAATCTGTTGCATCTTTTCAGAAAGTGTTAGAGAAGAACCATATCAACGCTACAGTTCGCAGAGAAATGGGTGCAGATATTCAGGCAGCCTGCGGCCAGCTGAGAAAAAGCTATCGAGACAGGCAGAAAGGGGATGTGTAGATGAAATCCTATGGAATGACCCATATTGGTCAGAGAAGGAGTGTAAATCAGGATTACATTTTTTATACAGATGAGCCAATCGGAAATCTGCCAAATCTTTATATCGTTGCAGACGGTATGGGAGGGCATAAAGCGGGAGACAGAGCGTCTTCCTTTGCAGTGGAAAAATTTATAGAGATTGTAAAAAACGATGAAGCACAGCAGCCATTTTATTTGATGAAAAAGGTTCTTTCTATGGTAAATCATGAGTTGGTTCTTCTTTCCAGAGAAAGACCGGAATTTGAGGGAATGGGAACAACTTTTGTTGCTGCCAGTGTTTTAGAGGACAGTCTTTATGTGATGAATATAGGAGACAGCAGATTATATAAGATGGAAAATCATCTGACCCAGGTTACAAAGGACCATTCTCTTGTGGAAGAACTGGTAAGAAGCGGTCAGTTAACAAAAGAAGAAGCAAGGGTTCACCCGCAGAAGAATCTGATTACCAAAGCGCTGGGGGTAGAAGAAGGAATAGAACCTGATTTTTTCCAACTGGAAATGAAAGCAGGGGACCGGATTTTGCTTTGCTCCGATGGACTGACCAATATGGTAGAAGATAAAAATCTGGAGAAAATTCTTGTCAGTCTGTCTGATTCCAGAAAGGCAGCAGAAAAAATGATTGAGCAAGCTAATGAAAAAGGTGGCCTGGATAATATTGCGGTAATTGTCGCAAAAAAAGAAGAGGAGAGGTGATGGCATGCTGCAATCCGGAACAATTCTAGGAAATCGGTATGAGATTATCAAGCTTGTGGGGAGCGGGGGAATGGCCGATGTTTACAAAGCGAAATGCCATAGACTGAATCGCCTTGTTGCAATTAAAGTGTTAAAGCAGGAATTTGGCAATGACGCAGATTTTGTAAAACGTTTTCATGTGGAAGCGCAGGCGGCAGCCGGATTGATTCATCCGAATATTGTGAACATATACGACGTTGGAGAGGAAGCCGGTCTTCATTATATCGTAATGGAACTGGCAGAAGGAATGACTCTTCAAAGTTATATTCATAAAAAGGGCAGACTAACAGCAAAAGAGACGGTCCACATTTCTATCCAGATTGCCCAGGGATTAGAGGCCGCTCATAACAACAATACGGTACACAGGGACATTAAGCCTCAAAATATTATCGTAACCAATGAAGGAAGAATCAAGGTCACTGATTTTGGAATTGCAAGGGCATCCAATGCCAATACGATTACGATGGCAACCATCGGATCTGTTCATTATTTTTCACCGGAACAGGCAAGAGGCGGCTATGTAGATGCCAGAAGTGATATTTATTCTCTTGGAATTACGATGTACGAGATGGTGACAGGACATGTACCTTTTGATGGGGAAAATCCGGTTACAGTGGCGTTAAAGCATCTTCAGGAAGAGGTCATTCCACCAAGCCAGATCGTTCCTGATATTCCAAAAAGCCTGGAGAACATTATTTTAAAGGCAGTCAACAAAAAAGTTGAATTTCGTTACCCGACGGTAACAGAAATGATTGAAGATTTAAAGAAGGTTTTTGCTTATACAGACGGAAACTATGTCACAGATCTCAGTAGAAACAATGAAGCAGTGGATTCTCCTACTATTATTATGTCCGGAAATGATGTGGATCAGATCAAAAAAATATCCGGACATTATCAGACCCCGCAGCCGGATTCGGAACGGAAAAAAGAAGAGACGGAACCGGAGAGTGGCATTTTTCATAATCCGGATGAGATGAATCCAAAACTGGAAAAGCTGATTTTTGGACTGACTATTGTAGTGGGTGTAATTTTTGCCATTATTTTTCTGACATTTATCATTAAAACCATGGGTGGTAGATCTTCTTCTGATACTGCCAAAGAAGTGACGACAACTCAGGAGATTCCATCTACAGTAAGTACAGAGACGACCTCTTCTGCCCAGTTGGTTATTATGCCCAATGTAATAGGTAAGACCAGGGATGAAGCTGTCAAAGAATTGACAGAACGTAATTTAAAGGCAGAAGTGCAGACAGAGATTTCCAATGATGTGGAAAAAGATTATGTTATCCGTCAGAGTATTCCTTATGGATATGATCTGGAAGAAGGGGAGACTGTGACAATTGTTGTCAGTCTTGGACGGGAACAGGTGGAGGTGCCGAATGTAGTCGGAGAAAAGGAATCCTCAGCCAAGGAAAGTATGACAAAAAAAGGATTTCAGGTTAGTACAAAAGAAGATTACAGTGATTCTGTGGAAGAAGGTAAAGTGATAGAACAATCTCCAAAAGGTGGAGAGAAAGCCGATTATGGAAGCCGCGTTACTCTAACTATCAGCAAAGGTCCGGAAACAAAAGAAGTGACCGTTCCTTCTCTGATCGGTAAAACCCAGGCTGAAGTAAAATCACTTTTAAATGAAAGAAATCTTCGGCTTGGAACAGTAAAAGAAGAGTACAGCGACCGGTATGAAAAAGGTGTGGTTGTTTCACAAAATCCGGGAAATGGAAAAAAAGTAGAAGAAGGTACCTCTGTCGATATTGTCATCAGTCTTGGTGAAGAACCAAAAAATTATCGATATACGGGACAGGTTACTGTCCAATGTCCATTTGATGACGAGACGGAAGAAGGTACAATTTCGCTTGTATTAAGTCAGAGCGGCAGGACAAAAACAATTTTTAATAAACGAGTCAAAGCAGATAATTTTCCTTTAAGTGTCAGCTTCGATGGCTACGCAGAAGGAAGCGGTGTAGTGGCAGTTTACTGGAATGGTGACCAGGTGGACAGTTACAGCGTCACACTGGAAAAGGTGGAAGAATAAATGGAAGGCAGAATAGTAAAAGGAATTGCCGGGTTTTATTATGTTTATGTTGAGGACAAAGGCCTCTACGAATGTAAAGCAAAAGGCGTTTTTCGAAATCGAAAATGGAAACCTCTGGTAGGTGATCGGGTTCTCATCGATATTTTAAGTGAAGAAAATATGGAAGGGAATATTCGGGATATTCTTCCCAGAACCAGCGAACTGATTCGTCCAAATGTGGCAAATATCGATCAGGCCCTGATTGTATTTGCCATGATGGATCCTGAACCGAATCTGAATCTTTTAGACCGATTTTTAATTGGAATGGAACGACAGGATGTAAAAACAGTCATATGTTTTAATAAATCGGATTTGGTACAGGAAGAAAAACAAAATGAATTGTTTTCTATTTATCAAAACTGTGGATTTCAGGTGATTTTTTCCAGCACTTACGAAAAAGAAGGAATAGAGGAACTGCGGCAGGCACTTTCCGGAAAAACAACTGCTCTTGCAGGACCATCCGGCGTAGGAAAGTCTTCTTTGTTCAATTGTTTAAGCCCTGATTTAAAGATGGAAACCGGAAAGGTCAGTGAAAAAATCAAAAGAGGTCGACATACGACAAGACATTCAGAACTTATCCCAATTGGTCAGGACACCTATATCATGGATACACCTGGATTTAGTTCTTTTTATCTGGAAGGTTTAGAGAAAGAGGAACTAAAAGACTTTTTTTATGAATTTCATGAGTATGAGCCTTGCTGTAAATTTCAGGGATGTCTTCATTTGAATGAACCGGTCTGTGGAGTAAAAGATGCGTTGGCAGAAGGAAAAATCAGCAGGAGCCGCTATGAAAATTATAAACTGCTTTATGAAGAAATAAAGGATAAAAAGAAATGGTAAAACATGCATATGTGATAACAGGAGGCAGGATCGATACCGAATGGCTTTCGGCTATCCGGCCTTTTTGTTTGGAAACAGAAGAAAATCTGGTCATTGCAGCGGATAGAGGTCTGCTGTATGCCAAAGAAGCAGGAATTAAAGTAGATAAAATCCTGGGGGATTTTGACAGTCTTCCTGCAGGAATTTTAGATGAATACGAGCAACAGGGAATTGAAATCCGAAGCTATCTGCCGGAAAAAGATTATACCGATACCCATCTGGCACTGATGTGGGCCATAGAAGAAGGAGCCGATAAAGTAACCATATATGGGGGACTTGGAAGTCGTTTTGACCATAGCTTTGCCAATATTGGTCTTTTATCTTTTCTTCTTGAACATGGGGTTGAAGGAGAAATCATTGATCCAACCAATACGATTTTTATGATGGATCAGGAACATACAGGAACATTGACAATTAAAAAAAGTAATAATAAGGAAAAAGAGTTCATTTCTCTGATTCCCTATACGGAAAAAGTGACAGGAATTACCCTCACCGGTTTTAAATATCCTTTAAAAAATGAGACACTGACTCTTGGAATCAGTCGTGGAATTAGCAATGAACTTCTGGAGGAAGAAGGAAAAATTAAAATTTCGCAGGGAATTTTAATGGTTATCCGATCCAGAGATGAGTAAAAGAAGCCTTTCGTCAATCTGTACAAGGAAGGATGCCTTTTTCGTCGGGATGACGAGAAAATAATTTTTTTCCGTATTTCTTCATCAGTTTGCTCAGGATAAAATAAAATCTTTGTGGAGTATCCCTATGGAAGAATTCAGTTCATTTTAGTATACTAGTATCAGTCAAAAGGAAATGCCTAATTATAAAAAATAAAATGAACATAAAAGATATAGGAGGAATTTATTATGGCAAGTTTATCATTACAGCATATTCAGAAGGTTTACCCAAACGGATTTGAGGCAGTAAAGGATTTTAATCTGGAGATTGAAGATAAAGAGTTTATTATTTTTGTAGGACCATCCGGATGTGGTAAATCCACAACACTTCGTATGATTGCAGGTCTTGAGGATATCTCCGGCGGTACATTTAAAATTGATGATAAAGTGATGAATGATGTTGAGCCTAAGGACAGAGACATTGCAATGGTTTTCCAGAACTACGCACTGTATCCTCATATGACTGTATATGATAACATGGCATTTGGATTAAAACTTCGTAAAGTTCCAAAACCGGAAATCGATAAGATGGTAAAAGAAGCAGCTAAGATTCTTGACCTTGAGAAATTACTGGATCGTAAACCAAAGGCTTTATCCGGTGGTCAGAGACAGCGTGTTGCGATGGGACGTGCTATTGTTCGTAATCCAAAAGTATTCTTAATGGATGAACCTCTTTCCAACCTGGATGCAAAACTGAGAGTTCAGATGCGTACAGAGATCGCAAGACTTCATCAGAGACTGGGTGCTACTATTATTTATGTAACACATGACCAGACAGAGGCTATGACATTAGGAACCAGAATCGTTGTTATGAAAGACGGTGTGATTCAGCAGGTAGATTCTCCTCAGAAATTATACAATGAGCCAGGCAACTTATTCGTAGCAGGCTTTATCGGATCTCCTCAGATGAACTTCCTGGATGCTGAATGTATCAAAGAAGGAAATGACATTAAATTAAAGATTGGATCTTATGCTTTTGCATTACCAAAAGAAAAAGCAGATAAACTGACACAGTATGTCGGAAAACAGGTTATCATGGGAATCCGTCCGGAAGACGTATACGATGATGCAAGATGGTTAAGCGAACATCCGGACAGCATTATTGAAGCAACAGTTAATGTATACGAGCTGTTAGGAGCTGAAGTATATCTGTACACAGATGTTCAGGGATACAAATTAAACGCAAGAGTAGATTCTCATACAAGTGCAAGAACCGGCGACAAAGTAAAATTCGGTCTTGATGTTACAAAGATTCATGTATTTGACAAAGAAACAGAATTAACAATTACAAATTAGGATTTATCCGAAACAGGGAAATGTTTTGCCGATGACATTTCTTTGATAACGATAAGAAAAAGAGGGATGGCTTATGAACAAAAAGAGCCATCCCTTTTCTGACAAGTACAGGAGGCAGATATGATTTTAAAAGAAATAATACAAAAATCATTGGAAGAATTATATGAAATTACAAAACTAGAGGCATCTTTATTTTTGCCGGATGGGACCTATTATGCAGGGACGATGGAGGAGGAAGAAAATGTGGAACCTGCACTTTTGTCTTTTCTTCATTCAGGAGCTCAGTTCCAGGAGCTGTTAGGTTATTATCTGTATCGATTTAATGAAGAGGAAGATTATATTCTGGTTGTTTCAGGAAGCAAAACAGATGCCAAAGTTTTAGGACAGCTGGCCCTGTCTCAGATTCAGAATCTGATTCTTGTAGACCAGGAAAAAAATAGCAAAGATAATTTTTTGAAAAGTCTGATGGAAGGTAAAGTTCCGGAAGCAGTTGCACTGGCGAAAGCAGAAAAATTCCGTCTGAATCTGGATGAGAAAAGAGCTGTTTTTCTGATTGAGTATATGGAGGGAAATGAAGAAGATATTTTTGAGATTATTCAAAATATGGGAGAGACACCGGAAGAAGACGTCGTGTTAAATATAGAAGATAATATCATTGCTTTGATCAAAAAAATGCAGGATGACGAAGGAGAAGAGGAACAAAGAGAGCTTGCCAGAGCCTTTGTGGATACAATTAATGCTGAAATGATGACAAAAGTCCGGGTTTCTTATGGTTCTTGTGTCAATCAGATGATGGAACTTGCCCGTTCTTTTTCTGAAGCAAGGACTGCCCTTGAAATTGGTCAGATCTTTTATGCAGACCAGAAAACGATTTCCTATCAGAAACTGGGGATTGGAAGACTTTTGTATCGGCTTCCAGAGGAACTTTGTGAGACCTTTATGAAAGAAGTAATCGGAGATAATTTTGAAGGAGAGATTGACGCTGAAAGCCTGGGAACTATTTATCGATTTTTTGAAAATGGTTTGAATGTTTCTGAGACAGCAAGACAGCTCTATGTGCATCGTAATACTCTGGTATACCGACTGGAAAAAATTCAAAAACAGTTAGGTCTGGATATTCGTCAGTTTGATGATGCTGTTACGTTTAAGATTGCAATGATGGTAGACAGTTATCTGAAATGGAAAAAGCGACAGGAATAAGACAGAAATAGGACTGGGAAAATTTCTTGTACAAATAGAATATTAATGGTATACTACTGAAAGATTGAAAGAAAAATCAATACAAGAAAGTTGGAACCAGATGAAATCAGTATACATAACAGAAAAGCCCAGTGTGGCTGTTGAGTTTGCCAAAGCATTAAAGTTATCCTGCAAAAGAAAAGATGGCTATCTGGAGTCAGCAGAGGCATATGTAACCTGGTGTGTGGGCCATTTGGTCACAATGTGTTATCCGGATGCCTATGATCCGGCATTGAAACGATGGTCTATGGACACACTGCCCTTTTTTCCAAAAGAATATAAGTATGAAGTAATTCCATCCGTCCGGAAACAATATGAGATTGTAAAAGGACTTCTGACCAGAGATGATGTGGATTTTATCTATGTCTGCACTGACTCGGGACGGGAAGGAGAATATATTTACCGGCTGGTCGATCAGATGGCTCAGGTAGGCCCCAAAAAGAAACGCAGAGTATGGATCGACTCTCAGACGGAAGAAGAGATTTTAAGAGGAGTTCGGGAAGCAAAGGATTTGTCCGAGTATGATCATCTGGCAGATTCTGCTTACATGAGAGCGATTGAAGACTATCTTATGGGAATTAATTTTTCCCGCCTTCTTACTTTAAAATATGGATATACGATCAGCAATTATTTCAAGCAGAGTAAAAGTACAGTCATTGCGGTAGGACGGGTCATGACTTGTGTCCTTGGAATGATTGTTCGCCGGGAAAGAGAAATCAGAAATTTTGTCAAACAGCCTTTTTATAAGGTAAGTGCATCTGTCTGTGCTCTGGATGAAACAATTGAGGCAGAATGGAAAGCAGTGGAAGGTTCTTCCTATTATCAATCTCCCAAATTATATAAGGACATTGGTTTTTTAAAGGAAGAAGATGCCAGAAAGATGGTAGATGATTTATCGGAGCCAAAGCCGATCATCGGTATTCTGACCCAGATCCAGAGGAAAAAAGAGAAGAAAAAACCGCCTCTTTTATATAATCTGGCTGAGCTTCAAAATGAATGTTCCAAACTGTTTAAAATCAGTCCGGATGAAACATTGAAAGTGGTTCAGGAATTATATGAGAAAAAGCTTGTTACCTATCCAAGAACAGATGCCCGGGTCCTTTCTTCTGCTGTGGCAAAGGAGATTTACAAGAATTTGTCCGGGTTGACCCATTATCAGCCTCTTTCCCCGGAAGCAAAGGAAGCGATTTCTTTTGAGTCTTATAAGACGATTGCAAAGACTCAATATGTCAATGACAAGCAGATTACAGATCACTATGCGATTATTCCAACGGGACAGGGCCTTGGAAATCTGAAAAATTTATCTTCCTTAAGTGCCAGTATCTATGAGGTCATTGTAAGGAGATTTTTAAGTATTTTTTATCCCCCTGCCGAATATCAGAAAACCGGTTTGACCATTCAGGTGAAGGAAGAAAGTTTTTTTGCAAACTTTAAAACGCTGATTTTTGAAGGCTATTTGAAA
>JALEPU010000045.1 GCA_022766905.1 Lachnospiraceae bacterium | reverse complement strand
CGCCTGTCTTATAGATACGACGGTAATGGAACGTATACCAGAGGGGATTTCTTTAGAACAGGGCTATGTGGACATGACCTGGGAAGAAATGAGAGAATTTTTAAAGCAGGGCTTTGTTCCCAATATGATAAAAACACATCATATCCACGGCATCCTCGGAACAGAGGCGATGCAAAAAGCGGCAGGAGATAAGGTGTTTCGAGAAAATGAACATATACCATTTCGGGTATATTTTGATCATTGGGATGGCAGAGAGGTGGCGCAGAAGCTTTCAGACAGCTTAAAGGAACGAGGGTGTTTTACCACTTACAATCACCCAATCTGGTCCCGTGTGGATGTGGAAGAAGTGCGTGACCTTACTGGAATCTGGGCAATTGAGTGCTATAATTACGCAACAATAAATGAATGCGCTGAGGGGCTGGATACGGTATTCTGGGATGCTATGCTGCGTCGGGGCAATGAAATTATGGGATTTGCGTCCGACGATAATCATAATGGAGGAATTTACCCAGAAAGCTTTGGCGGTTACGTCATGGTAAAATCGGAAAAACTGGACCACGAAAGCATTGTAAGTAATCTGCTTGCCGGCAATTATTATTTTTCCAACGGTGCTTCCATAAATCAGTGGGGCGTGCGGGAAAACAAGGTCTATGTGCAGTGTGACGGCGCAGAGCGGGTTAATTTTATCTGCGGCGGCGGTGTGGGCGCAAGCAAAACAATTATGACGGACAATGGAATTCCGCTTAAGGAAGTAGAGTTTCCGCTGACTGGTCGTGAGACTTATGTGAGAGTCGAAGTGGTCGATATGCAGGGAAAAATGGCATGGACGAATGCAGTAAATACCGTATGTCAAAGAAGCATAACTATTGCATAAACCGTTTCGTATGCGCACATACTTACTCAGAGGTGAAATCATGAATAACAAAGAAAAAGAGCGTATAGAGCGCCAGGAAAATCTGAATAAGTTTAACAGCATAACACAAAAAGTAAAACCAGAGAACCAGAATCAGACGCATAATGTTCGCAAAGAAGGCATAGCGCCGATTAATCAGAAAAGATAAAAGAAGGGTCTGTTGCACCAATTTCGTGCGACAGACCCTATCATATTAACAACTGAAGTTAAAGAAATTGCAAATACCAATAAATAACTCGGAACAGCTATTGATAATTCTAAAACACATAGTTTTGTCCTCCTTATTTTTATGTGTGTTAGCTAAGCACAGATAAATTGTAACAAATTTGTAACATTTGAGCAATAGGAGGATACTGGAAGAAAACGAGGTGTTGTACAGTTTTCATGCATATAGCTGGTTTGAGTATAGATATCAAAGAGCGTTTCGTGACAAAATCTGTGACAAATTTTGTATAATTTATGCTTATAAATCAGAAAAATAAAAACGCATAAAGTGCTTGATTTATCAATAAAATCTCACACTTTCGGCTTTTTTTATCACGTAGACGGCGGAATTCGATCCCGATTAGTTAAAGTGCGTCAAACTAGCGAAAGAAAGGAGATACGCGCACCTTCATTTCAGAGAAACAGTTCTATTACCATACCTACGAGGAAGTGAGATAAAATTTGTCAAGTTCCTTATCAGGTTTTTTATAAGCGCCCATCATGAATACCTTGATTTTTCAAAGAGAGACACCTGTTTATTTCATTATTTGCATCACAATTGATATTTAAAGATAGATTATTCCCTATTTTAAGTGATACAATAAAGTAAACTATAAATTTGCAGAAGAGAGGAACGCTATTTTATGAAAATCCTAAATATCGAAGACACTGCCACCAAACATGCCGAAATCTGTATAGTACTCCGGAGATTTGGAATTACGGACATTGACTGGGCGAAAAACTTAGAGGATGGCATAGAACTGTTAAAGAAGAGTTGAAATTAAGTCTTCTCAATTATAAGATCCACGAGATTATAGTACAATGAAACAAAAAAGACTCAGGCAAAAGAACTGATGGGATTATGTAGACATATAAAGGAATTTTATGACTATTTTGTATGAGCTGTGCTGATTATAGCGAAGAAGATATGGAAATGTAATATCTATCAACTAATGGTGTGTCATCTGAGGATTTAAAGATAGTATGACAGAAAATGCATTTAATAATATATTCAAGACAGGATATCGTCTCCTCTCAATATCACACCATTTGTCAATTGTCATTCGTGTTGGTCAGGAATGGGCATTCCTGTATCATGGTCGCCCATTCCTTTAATTGGAAGTTTCATGTAAAAAGTGAAGTTTGAGAATTCATAGAGAGTGTAAATTATTTTGTGTAAACCCCTTGAATTGTTGTTGAACATCGTGATTGGGTTGTTATGTTTTTACAAAACTTCATGTGCCTTGATTTTGACACAAACGAATCAGGCTGTCAATTGGCAGCCTGTTTTTTTACGGATTTTTGATTTAGTCCAAGTCAGACGGGCTAATCCGGTCTCCAAAATATATCATAAGTTGGTCTAGCGTCTGCCCCCAATTCCATGAAGCACCGGTCCATTTCTTGGTTATGTCCACCATTGCCAGATAGATACTTTTGAAAAGAGCATCATCGCTCGGGAATACAGCTTTGGCCTTTGTGACTTTACGAAGACCGCGGTTAAAGTTCTCAATAGAATTCGTTGTATATATAATCTTCCGTATTTCCGGTGGGTATTTAAAGAAAGTTGACAGCTGCGGCCAGTTATTACGCCATGAGGCTACTGATGCAGCATATTTTTTCCCCCACTTTTCTTCCAGTTCGTCCAGCTTTTCCAGAGCCATCTCTTCAGAGGGAGCCTGATAAATGGCCTTTAGATCTTTTACAAAAGGTTTCATGTCTTTATAGTTGACAAACTTGGTTGTATACCTAACCTGATGTACAATACAGCGCTGAACTTCAGCCTGTGGAAAAACTGCATTTATAGCATCAACGAATCCTGTTAGACCGTCTACAGATACAATCATGATATCTTCAACACCACGGTTCTTGATTTCATTCAACACTCCGAGCCAGTACCTGGCACTTTCGTTTCCGCCTATCCACATACCCATAACTTCTTTCATACCATCAAGACGAATGCCAATAGCAACGTAAACGGCTTTTTTTACCGTACGATTTTCTTCCCGAACATGGAAATGAACAGCATCCATAAAGACAACCGCATATTTCTTTTCAAGGGGACGATTCTGCCATTCCCTGGCTATTGGAAGAATCCGGTCTGTCATATGGGAGATCATTTCAGCCGAAGCTTCAACACCATACACATCACGAAGATGGGCTGAAATGTCCCGGGTAGTCATTCCTTTTGCATACATGGATAGAACTTGGTCTTCAATGTTTGAAATATCTGTCTGATTCTTTTTTACGGTCTGTGGATTGAATTCGCCTTTACGGTCTCTTGGAATGTCTAAGTCAATTTCGCCCAAGGATGATACAACTGTTTTTTTGCTATAGCCATTGCGACTATCGTCAGTCTCCTTATCTTTGTAGTTGTACTTGGAATAGCCAAGCTTCGCATCCATTTCAGCTTCGAGCATTTCCTGTAGTGTGTCACCCAAAAGATCCTTTAACATTTCCTGTACGTCCTGGGCATCTTCCGGCTGATAGTGCTCAATAAGACTGTCAATGAATGCCTTTCTTTCTGGTGAGAGTTTTCTTTGTCTTGCCATAATAATATCCTCCTGGATTAATATTTATTCTAACATCAATTCAAGAGGATATATATATATTTATATCTTTAGTTTACACAAAAATTTTTACAGTCTCGAATTTGATTCATTCTGCTTTTATAAAAAAACCCCTGCAAACGTACCGTCTACAAGGGTTTTCTGTATTCTGCTTATTATCTCTTTGAGAACTGTGGTGCACGACGTGCAGCTTTGAGACCGTATTTCTTTCTTTCTTTCATACGTGGGTCACGAGTTAAGAATCCGGCTTTCTTAAGGATTGGTCTGAATTCTCCGTCTGCCTGTAATAAAGCTCTGGAAATACCATGTCTGATTGCACCAGCCTGGCCTGTGAAACCACCACCGCGTACGTTTACTAATACGTCAAATTTATCTGTAGTGGATGTAGCTTCTAATGGCTGACGAACGATCACTTTTAATGTCTCCATTCCGAAGTAGTCATCCATATCTCTTTTATTAATTGTTACTTTACCTGTTCCAGGTACTAAATAAACTCTGGCAATACTGCTTTTTCTTCTACCAGTTCCGTAAAATTTTGTTGTAGCCACTTACTTGTCCTCCTTATTAATATTTGATCTCTAATACTTTAGGCTGCTGTGCTGCATGTGGATGCTCTGCTCCAGCGTAGATATGAAGCTTTTTAATCATAGATCTTCCTAAAGGACCTTTTGGAAGCATGCCCTTAACTGCAAGGTACATTACGTCTTCTGGTTTCTTCGCTAATTTTTCTTTTAAAGTAGCAGTCTTCATACCGCCAATCCATCCGGAATGATGGTAGTAGATCTTCTGATCCATCTTTTTACCTGTTACTTTGATCTTATCTGCATTGATTACGATTACGTTGTCGCCGCAATCCATATGTGGTGTATAAATAGGTTTGTTTTTTCCTCTTAAAACCTTAGCAATCTCAGATGCTAAACGGCCTAATGTCTGTCCTTCTGCGTCTACTACATACCAATCTCTTGTGATAGTAGCTGGGCTGGCCATAAAACTTTTCATGGTTGTTCCTCCTTAAATTCCATCAATTATTATCTTGTAAATGTTTATCTAAAATACCTCGTACCGGGGCTATGGCCGGGTATTTGATCACAAAATGACATCTTGTCACAGTTTTATATTATATAATAGGAAATAATGGTTGTCAAATACTTTTTCATGATTTTCCCTTTATTTTTATATTACAACCGGTAACATTACCATTTGTAATGTTTTTGGTATTGTGATACAATTCCTTTATAATCATTTGAATCTTTTAATCTTAATTTGGATACCGATGCCCCTGTTTGTGTCTCAGAAACAATGACCTATGATCAGGTAGGAAATGCTTTGGAATATTCGATAAGCCGTACTGATGTATATCTGATGTCCATTGAGCTTGCCCTGTCCAACACAACAAATATTACAGATAACGATGCTGAGATCTATTCCAATATGCTTTAAAAAAGGTTGTTACCACAGCATGGATATAAAACATTATAGCCTGCTGGGGCAACAACCTTTTTTATCTCGCAGCAAGAACGCCGAGGTGTTCTTGAATGGTTCCGGTGTCAAAAGTCCGTCATCACCTTTTAACACCAAATCCTTTTTACATAAACTTATGGGTCTTATTTGCCTGGGCTCTTGTCTTTTTGTACCAGTAATAATCGCCCTGACCTCTTTTATAATTCTGGATTTCAATATCCACATCGTAATAATATGTATTTCCATTTATCACCGCATAATTCCATGCGTGACCGGCAAGACTTCCGTTACGGTTCTTATAATATCCGGAACAAACTCCCGCCTCTACTCCCACATGTTTACATAATATTGCAAAAATCTGAGCATGGTCATCACAGACTCCGATTCTTCTTTGCATACAATATTCGGTACTGTAACCGGCATTATAATCATAAATCAGTTTTCCCTGTCTGATTTTCTGATCCGTCTGTCTTTTGTAAGAATTGATACCGGATTTCAACTTATTCAAATTGTAATAGACTTTAAAATTACCACCCTCATAATAATGAGTATGTTTAAATTTAACCGTCATATAGTGATAAATCTTTTTTACCTTCTGATCCTGACTCATACCGGATTTGACTCCTGCCGCCTGAGTCATCTTTTCTGCCATATAATCAATGTTAGCGTACCCTGTGAAAATCGGAATTTTCTTTGCCTGTGCTACGCCTTTTTTACCGGCAGGAGCTTTTTTCGAAATCACCAGTTTTTTTCTTTTTACTGCTGTTTTCACATAGCCTTTTCCTTTATAAGTAAGACAGATTTCTACCTGATAAGTACCGGATTTCACATAGGCTCCCGCCTTTGCTTTTGCCTGATTATTTTTGGAAGCTTTTCCACTCCATTTGTAATTCAAAGAAACGGAACCGCTGCCTGAAAGATTCGGGTAAGTCTTCTGGAACACATATTTTCCGGCCTGATTATTGACGCGGATTCTCAGGCTTACGGTACTGCCATCGTAAGAGTCCCGCTGAACCGTCATCATGGAACGAATCGGCAGAGAATTCCCGCTGCTTGGGTGAAATCCCTTTGAGGTAGCAGATAAAATCAGGCTGTCAACGGAAACACCGGCTTCAAAAGGGCATAAGGTATAAGAAAAATATCCATTTCTTATTTCATCCCCTGATTGATACTCAAAAGAAACCTCCTGATACTTACTTTCCTTTCCCTCCAGAACCAGGGAAGGAGCATAGGCCAGAGTTGCTGTGTGAATCATCGAATCCACAACAGTCACCCGAATCTGAATCTGATCCTTTTGATTTTTCTTTAATACATCGATGTCTTCTTTTTCCAAAGAAAAAGTAAAATATCCATCTCCGTATTCGTCTGCATACACATCAAAGGTTCTGGTTTGATACTGATCCTGAACCTGCAGAATCATCACCTTTTTTTCTGCTGCCTGTGTTTCTTTTCCGTTCCAGAAAAATATCACTCCAAACAAGGCAAGAAATACCCAAAAACCAATTTGTTTTTTTCTCTTTTTCATTGTAAACCCTCCTTTTTCTTTCAAAGCCCCGCTTCCCGCTTCACACCCTTCACATGAAGTAGGAAGAGACTTCTTTGATTTGATGAAACAGATTTATTTATATTCAATTTTCATCAAGGTAAGTCCTTGCGGTGGTGCCGTAGGCCCTGCTGTCGTCCGGTCACAGCCTTCTATAATTGTCTTGATCTGTTCCGGTTCCCATCTGCCCTCTCCGATGCGAATCAGGGTGCCTGCAATAATTCGAACCATATTATAAAGAAAGCCTTCCCCTTTTACCCGTATCACAATGATATCTCCATCTTTTGTCACCTGGGCGCAGGTTACTTTTCTGACAGTGGTTTTCACCTGTGCTCCTGCTGCACAAAAGCTTTTAAAATCCTTCTCTCCGGGGATATAAGAGGCAGCTTCATTCATTTTCTCCACATCAAGAGGTCTGGAATACCAGTAGGTGTAAAACCGCATCATTGGAAGCGGATCTTTCGTATTTAAAATGCGATACTCATAGGTTTTTTCCGTATCGCAAAATCGAGGATGAAAGTCATCCGCCACCTGTTGGGAAGCCATAATTCGAATGTCCTCCGGAAGCAACGGATTTAAGGCATATTTGATCCGATCTCCCGGAATGGATGTATCTGCGTCAAAAACCGCTACATTTCCACAGGCATGTACTCCCGCATCGGTCCGGCTGGCTCCTATGACCTGAATCTCCTGCTTAAAAAGCTTCTCTAAAGCCTGGTTCAGTTCTCCTTCAATGGTCGGTGCATTGTCTTGTAACTGCCATCCACTGTAATCGGTTCCATCATAAGCTACAATCAAACGATACCGTTTCATATCATTTCCTCCTGTGGTCATGTTCTAAAAGCTAAGACCAGCTTTATGAGAAACAACAGATAATACAATCATCACTGCCAGAAATGCTGCTTCCATTAGATAAGCACCTTTATCTGCTTTTGTATAAATAAGCGGCTTCATCTTCGTTCTGCCGTCACTGCCATTGTAACACTTTGACTCCATTGCCATCGCAAGGTCATTGGCCCGCCGGATGGCTGCTACAAATAAAGGAACCAGAATCGGTATCATGCTTTTAATTTTCTGAATCAGATTACCGGAGTCCAGATCTGCTCCCCTTGCCATCTGTGCCTTCATAATCTTATCTGTCTCCTCTGTCAGAATCGGGATAAAACGAAGTGCAATGGACATCATCATAGCAATCTCATGGACCGGGATTTTAATCTTTTTCAGACATCCAAACATTTTTTCCAGCCCGTCTGTCAGCTGATTTGGCGTTGTTGTAAGGGTCAGTAAAGATGCACCCAGAATCAGAATAATCAGACGGACACCCATAAATCCGGCCTGAATCATACCTTCTTTTGTAATCTTAAAAATCCAGAACTTTGCCACAATTTCTCCGGGTACAAAGAACATATTAATCAGGACCGAAAACAAAAGAATGAACATAATCGGTTTTAATCCTCTTACCATAAACGAAAATGGTACTTTGGATGTTTTTACGACTATCACTAGAGTTAAAATAGCCAGAATATAGGTCAAAATACTTTTCTGAAAAAACAGACTCACCATGTAAATAAAAGTTCCTGCTATTTTTACTCTCGGGTCCAGACGATGAATGGGAGAATCTGCCCGGTAATATTGTCCGATCGTAATATCTCTCATCATAATCTTTTTCCCTCCTTTAATGCCTCTAAAATACTGTCACAGGCCTGTTCCATGGTAATCGCATCCTGATTGACCGAAAGCCCTCTTTTTTGCAGCTCTTCCATCACATAAGAGGTTTCCGGTGCGGAAAGCCCCATACGTTCCAGTTCTTTTTTATGACGGAATACTTCTACCGGTTTATCATCAAACATCAAATGTCCTTTATTCATCACCAGGATTCGATTTGCATACCTGGCTACATCTTCCATACTGTGAGAAACCAGTACGATAGTCATATTTCTTTCTTTATACAAGTTGTAAATCAAGTCCAGAATCCGGTCTCTTCCTACCGGATCAAGTCCCGCTGTCGGCTCATCCAGGATAAAATATTCCGGATTCATAGCCAGAACTCCTGCAATTGCAACTCTTCTTTTCTGACCTCCCGAAAGTTCAAAAGGAGATTTGTCGTAGTATTTTTCTGCCAGTCCTACCGCTTCCAGTGCTTTTTTCGATTCGATGATTGCCTCTTCTTCGGAAAGTCCCATATTCATTGGGCCAAAGCAGACATCTTTTAGCACAGTAACCTCAAAAAGCTGGTGTTCCGGATACTGAAAAGACATTCCAACCTTACTGCGAAGTTTTTTCATATTATAACCTTCTGCATAGACATCTTCACCATCAAAAAAATAACTTCCTTCTGTTCCCTTTAAAAGCCCGTTCAAATGCTGAATTAAAGTAGATTTTCCGGAACCGGTATGACCGATCAGGCCAATAAACTCTCCTTTTTCAATGGTCAGGTTGATATCTTCAATGGCATAAAAGCTGGAAGCACTGTTTTGTGCGTACTGATGTGATAAATGCTCTAATTTAATTGACATATTGCTTCCACCAATTCCTCTCTTGTTAAAATATCCTTCGGCAGATTTACTCCTTTTTGTCTCAGCCGGTACGCCAGTTCTGTGGCATGGGGAATTTCCAGTCCATAGGATTTTATCTCTTCCACTCTTGTAAAAATCTCCCTTGGTTTTCCACTCATCACTACTTTCCCCTGATCCATAACGAAAACCTTGTCTGCCCCGATTACCTCGTCCATATTATGGGTGATCAAAAGAATCGTAATTCCCTTTTTCTCATTCAGCTCATGAATTGTATCGATGACATCCTGTCTTCCGCGAGGATCCAGCATTGCCGTCGGTTCATCTAACACAATGCACTCCGGTTCCATCGCCATAATACCGGCTATGGCTACCCTCTGCTTTTGCCCGCCTGATAATTTATTCGGAGAAGACTCCCGAAAGGCTTCCATATTGACCGCTTTTAAACACCGGTCAACCCTCTCCCAAATTTCATCGGTCGGCACCCCAAGATTTTCCGGGCCAAAGGCCACATCTTCTTCCACAATGGATCCGATAATCTGATTATCCGGATTTTGAAATACCATTCCTGCAATCTGTCTGATATGCCAGATTTTTGATTCATCCCTAGTATCCATTTCGTTGACTTTCACATGTCCTTCTGTTGGAAATAAAATCCCATTAATGTGTTTTGCCAGGGATGATTTTCCGGATCCGTTATGGCCTAAAATAGCAATAAAGCTGCCTTTTTCCACTTCCATATCGACTCCGTCCACTGCTCGAATTTCCTGTGTTATATTGCCATTCTCGTCCTTCTTTCGATATAGAAAGACCAGATCTTTTACTTTAATAATGTTCATCACAGTCCTCCAGTCTAACTGCTGTCAAAGTCCTGCCCACCATTCGGATTTTCATGAAGCTTCGCTGTGCTTCATCCTCATGATGGGGCATGTCATAAAGGAATCCGTAAGCATCATGGGGTCAAAAGCTTTTGACCCCAGCATCCTAGTACCCTATTATAGCTTACTTTCCTTTTTACCGCAAGAAATATATAGCGAGTAATTTCCTGCACAAAAAAATCGAAACAAATAGAAAGAATTTTATTCATTTCCTTCTTTGTTTCGACTTTTTTCATCGTTCTCTTCTCATCATACAAAAATTTGTCATACGATTGACTTTATTTTTCCTTTTTTTGCTGCATCAGTTTCCTGGCCATCCTGACGGCTCCTTTTGCATCCGCAGAATATCCATCAGCACCGATATCTTTTGCAAACTGTATTGACAACGGTCTTCCACCTACCATAACCAAAAATCGGTCTCTTAGTCCTTTTTCGACTAAAAGATCAATGACATCTTTCATGGAAGACATGGTCGTAGTCATCAAAGTAGATAATATCATAATATCTGCTTCTTTTTTTAATGCTTCCTCAACAAATATCTCCGGTGCTACATCTCTGCCCAGATTATATACCTCAAATCCTGCACTTTCCAGAAATAAGCCAACAATATTTTTTCCAATATCATGAGTGTCTCCCTGAACCGACCCGATTACGATTTTTCCCTCTGTCTGATACTGTTCTTTTTTAATATATGGAGAAAATACCAAAAGGGCTTCATTCATGGCATCGGCACAGGACAAAAGCTCCGGGACAAAATATTCTTCCTCCTCAAACAATACTCCGGCCCGTTCCATTCCTTTCGTCAGGCCCTGGTCAATTGCCTCAAAGGCATCCACTCCATCTTTAATTGCCTGTTCTGATAATGCCTTTACCTCTTCATCTTCCATTTCTACTACTGCATCTGCTAATTGTTCAAAAATTGTTGCCATAGTGCTTTCCTCCCTTTCTCGTCGCTCTTTGTGTCATTATTTCGTTGTAATTTCCTGAGTATGTCCGTATGCCACATCCATCATGGCATTTAAATGAGACAATGGGGTCTCCGGAGCCAGATCACATCCTGGCATTAACACATATCCTCCCTGCTCCCACCGGGCATCCCGGATACATTCCTCTGCTTTTTCCTTCACCGTTGACTCATCTGAAAGAAGCATTACATTGGAAGGATCGACCTGACCTGCAAATGCAATCTTTCCTCCCAGTTCTTCCCGGGCTTTTTTTAAGCTTGTTTTCCAGTCCATGGAAAACATATCAGTTCCTGTTTCTGGCAAAACAGGAAAGAGATTTTCTGTATTCCCGCAGATATGAATCATTTTGGAAAAAACGGAATCTTTGATTTTGTTGTTTGTATATTGAAGATGTGGAAGAGCAAACTCTTCAAACATCGCCCGGCTAATCATATCACCGGAAGCAACCGGTTCTGCCTGTGAGACATGTTCTACTCCGGCATCGGCAAACAGTTTCCAGTAGGTTACAACCAGCTCTCTGGTAAACTCCATTAAATATTCCATTCCTTCTTTATCTTTCATAAGACCAATCATGAATTCCGTTGTTCCCATCATCAGGCTTGCTAATGTCATTGGTCCCCACTGGCTTACTCCTAACATGGTTTGATCACCGATTTTTTTCTTTAAAATCTTCGTACACTCTACCATCGCGATGATTCCCGGATCTTCTTTGATTCGATCCGGATTCAGCTTATCTACTTCTTTCGGACTTGTGATCATTGGTTTTACATCTGCTGCTTTTCCAACTTTTTTAAATTTGCTTTTTGCTCCCAGCGCTCTCAGCACAAGATGATTACAGCCAGCCGCACACCAGATCAAGTCAGATCGTACCTTTTTGTTCATCTCTATGATATAATCGGCAGATTCTTCCGGTGGCATATCAAAAGAGTCCTGCAAAGATAACCCCTTTTGATTGAAGGCCCATACCCCACCTGAAAGAATAATGACAGGTACTCGTTCCGTAGGCTCCAGTCGAATTGCACTTTTAAATATTTCTTTTCCGGTTCTTGTTATTGTTTCATACATATTACCCCTTCTTTCTATTTTTCTATTATTCCCATAGAAATAATATGATTTTCTTAAAAAGAAAAAAGCGGTTTCTTCTATGCAGTCAACCGCTTCTTTGTCTTGTAAACGCTCAATAGCAAGTACCTTGAAAAATTAAGAGCTGCCTCACGGCAGCCCTGATAATCAGTTTTTTTGAATCCCGTCCGGCAGATTTGGTGACCATGGTAACAGATCATCCAGAAAGGACCGGTCGGTATCATCC
>JALEPU010000039.1 GCA_022766905.1 Lachnospiraceae bacterium | reverse complement strand
ACAGACGATGTTGCATTTACATATGCTCTTAACAGTTCCAATCAGTCATCCCTGATTCAGAATGCAACCTGCCAGCCACAAAAAGCAGGAGCCTATACGTTCTGCGCTTATGCATTACCGGAAGGTCAAAAAGAAGGACAGATTGAGGCAGCAACCCTTAAAGGTAAGACTCCACTGGCAACGGCATCTCTGCTTGTGAATAAAGTATCCATAACGGTAACTCCGAATTGGACAGAAGGAACAACACCGGAAAGCGCCAGTCAGGTAACCCTGGTTTCCACACCGGCAGTACCGGAAAGTATTAATTTAAAAGACATTTTTGACATTTCCTGTTCCTATTTTGCTATGTCAGCGACAGAAAAAGCAGCTGCCAGCGGAAAATTTGCTGTTACAGCCAAGTATAAAGTCAGTGACGATGCAAAAGCAGCGGTAGATGAATTTAAAAATAATTATGTTGTTACCTTTGAATCGAAGTCATTTATGAAAAAGGCAAACAGTGCCCAGGTGAATTTCCAAAGCGGAGAAAATGGAACGATTAATGGTTTCTACACCAGCCATTACTATCCAATGGAGAGTGGCTCCAGTAAAATCGCAGGAACAAAACTTCGGTTCCAGGCTGTTGCAAAAGAAGGTTATGCAGTGGATTACTGGATCATCAATGGAACAAAATATGAAGCAGACGATTCTCTTCCAAATGGAATGATGTTAAATGATGATCGGGATATCCTGGATATTGAGAGCTTTGATCTGAGTAAACATGTGAAGGATAATGCTCTGACAGTCAAGGTATTCTATGCAAGCGTTTCAAATCCGGTGACATTCAGTGTGAAAACCGGTGAGGACGGAAAGGATCATGGAAGTCTTGAGGCAGTGAACAGCACCGGAAAAGCTTTCACAAGCGGAACTAATATCCGAAATGGCTCCGGTGTGACATTAACAGCGACTCCGGATGAAGGATATGTGGTAGATCAGTGGCTTGTCAATGGCAGGACTTATCGTTGGTCAGGAACAGAGGAAGCATATCGTGGAACAACGCTTATTATAGAAGATATCCAAAGTCCACAGGATGTAGTCGTTTTCTTTAAGAATCTGGAGGGATCTTACAAGATTTCGACAAGTGTTGCCGATGAAGAAGAAAATGAAGAAGCTTCCCTTGCAACGATATCGGCAGTGAATGCGGAGACAAAGGAAGACCTTACACTTCCGACTACAGCAAAGGAAGGTACATCCATTACCTTCAAGGCGACAGTGACTAATGATTCTGTCAATATGGTAAAAGAATGGCAGATCAGTACTGATAACGGAGTGACATACGAGACAGCAAAAGGCTCCGGTGGATCTGATACCTTTACGCTTTACAATGTTGGCTCTGATACAGTAGTACGTGCCATCGTTACAAAAGCATATACCTATACCCTGAACTATCAGGTGAAGATTGGGGATACAGAAGCTGCTTCTGATATTGCTTCTCTTTTAGCAACAAGCAACGGACAGACCCTGGCAAGCGGAAGTACAGCATCGGCATACATTCCTGTTGAGTTCAATCTCACATTAGGTGATAATTATTATCTTGTAGGATGGAGCAGCAACGTAGATGTTGATGAAACCGACAGTACAAAAGCAACGATAGAATCGCTCACTTCCAATGTCAATGTGACAGTCACGATTGCAGAAAAGCCGGTTGTTTCCTGGGAAACTGTTCAAAATGGTAAAGTGACAGCTTCCATGAAGGATCCGAAGGATGAGACAAACGTGATACCGGTGGAAAACGGAGATCATGTTGCACCGGGCACAGATGTAACCTTTACATTTACGCCGAATAAAGGATATGTGGTAGATACGGAAGCAGTAAAAGCAAATGATACAAAGATTGAAACTGAATTTGCCGACGGAAATGGAGAGACAACAGATGTCAGAACATATACGATCAGTAATATTCAGGCAGATCAGAAAGTTAAAGCTGCATTTACCGCATTGGATACATATTCTGTGGACTATGAAGTCGTGAATACGATCGTAGGTCAGGTTGACGGAAGCTTAAGCGCGGCATCAGGAAGAAAAGGCCTTGCAGATTATGAGATCAGTAACCTTACATCAGGTGATAAAGTTTATGAAGGTTCAGATGTTACCTTTACTGCTACACCAAAACCGGGTTATCAGGTAAAACAGTGGAAAGTAAACGGAGAAATTCAGAAAGAATTCGGTCTGACAGTGACTAAGAATACATTACAGGTATCTTCTGTTGGTGAAGATACGGATGTGACCGTTGAATTCATTCAGAGTGGTGACAAAGTAACCATTCAGGCAGATGAAAACGGAAAGATTGTCAGCGCCATTGCCGGAGGTAAGGATCAGGTTGAGAACATTGAAAGTGGATTTACACTTGGTGAAAATGCTTCTGTAACGATTACAGCTTCTGCAAATCCAGGTTATGAAGTGCTGAACTGGACCGTCAACGATGAAGTTGTGGAAAAAGACGGAGAACCGGTTACAGATCTTGTTTATACATACAAATCCGATGCTACAAAAGCCGGCGCGAATATCAGAGTTCATTTCCAGCAGATTCCATACCAGGTATCCTGGAGCGGAAAAGACGGAACTGTAACCGCGAAGGGACAGGAAGGATCTTCGGCGAAGATTCGCGGTGGAAGCGAAGTGACCTTTACGGTAACACCGGATGAGGGTCAGATGATTGATTACTGGACAGTAAATGGCGTTAAAGTGGAAGGAGAGGCCGATGAGACCTTTACCTTTACCGTTCCAAACGGTGCGGCACAAACTCCTGCTGTTTCAGAATTCAACATTCAGGCAGTATGTAAAGAAGCACCATTTAAAGTAAACTATGAACAGCCGGATGCAAACGGAAGTTTAACGGCAAAAGCCGGAAGTCAGACAATTGCAAGCGGCGATACCGTAGAGGGTAATACTGTAGTGACATTCACTGCAGTGCCTGACAGTGGCTACATGGTTGGAAAATGGACGGTTAATGGAGAAACCATTGACAGCCAGGAAAATACCCTGGATGTTACAGTGAAGAAGGACACAGAAGTTTCTGTTACCCTGATTCCGGATACTTATACTGTGACTGCATCAAAGAATGGCTCCGGAACCATATCAGTGGGAACCGATGAGTCAGGAAGCTATGAAGCAAAATACGGTACATCCCTTACCTTTACAGCCAAAGCAGATGAATACTGGGAGATCGGTGGATGGTTCGTAGACGGAAAAGAAGTAACAGAAGGCGTGAGTGAAGATAAGACAACATTCACTTTAACGGATATTAAAGCAGACCAGAACGTAGAAGTACAGTTTATTAAAGCAGTTTACTATAATGTATCCTACGGGGTTGTAGACCGACTCAACGGAAAGCTGGATGCAAAAGCAGATGACCAGGAACTGGAACTGGAAGATGACAACTACACCATCGTAAAAGGTGGATCCGATCTTACCTTTACGGCAACACCGGAATACGGATACATGGTAGAAGGCTGGACGATCAACGGAAAACCGGTCGAAGGAAATCTTTCGACAAAGCTTGTGATTGAAGGACTGGATACGAACGTCGATGTCAAGGTTCAATTCAAGAAATATACAGGCTACCTGATTCCGGAAGATGGCGCAGGCTATCAGATCCAGGATGTAGAGCGGGATCCGGATGACACCGTTCCTGCAACAGAGATCCGGGAGAACGGAACTCTGACCTTCACAGTGGCTCTTGATAAAGATCAGGGCTTTAACATGATCAGCAAGCTCATTGTCAACGGATATGATTGTATCAATCAGAAGCAGGCAGATGCAGAGGTTCCTGTAACCGGTTGTGATGAAGTAAAGGCAGTTGCCAATGAGGATGGAAGTTATACCGTTACCATCAAGAAGGTGACAGCAGCAATCACCCTGGATGCAGAAGTTCACAAGCTCCAGAAAGTGGAAGCAGTTGCACCGACCTGTATCACTGAGGGAAATATTGAGTACTGGGAATGCCTGGATGAAAATTGCCCGATTGCGACAAAGAAATTTGGAGACGAGCATGGATTTAAGGCGCTTGCCGAAGGCGAAGAAATTATCCCTGAGGACAAAGAAGACGGTCACGACTTTAAAGAAGAAGACGCAGTCTTTACCTGGACCGATTACAACAAAAAAGCAACGGCGAAGATCATTTGCAGCCGATGTCAGGAGGAAAAGGAACTGCCATGTACAGTGACCTTTACACGAGGCAATGGTAAACTTACCTTTACCGCAAAAGCAGAGTACAAAGGCCGTACCTACACCGGACAAAAGGTAACAGACCATATCCTCACCAAGGTAGCAGCAAAAGCAGCGACCTGTATCGCAGAAGGAAACATCGAATACTGGGCTTGTAACGATGAGAACTGTGCGGATGGAATCCGGAAGTTTGCCGATGAACTTGGTAACAAAGTTCTGGAAAATGGCAAGGAAGTAATTCCAATCGACAAAGTGAATGGACATGATTATTCCACAAGCAAAGTCACCTTCCAGTGGAAAGACAATGGATCTGTGACAGCTTATGTGACATGTGCAAGATGCGGGGAACACAAAGCTGTGAAATGTACCGTAACGAAAGAAGAAGGCATCGGCAAGATGACTTATACGGCTACGGTAAAATATAACAATAAGACCTATACGGAAAAGAAAACAGTAAAATATAAAAATGCATGGACCGATTCTGTATTAAGGCTCCAGGCTACCGCTTCGAAGACAGCAATCAAACTGAAATGGAATGCGATCCCGAAGGCAGACGGATATATCATCTACGGAAGGGAATGCGGAAACCATACCTCAATCAAACAGCTGAAAGTAATCAAGAGCGGAAAGACCATTACATGGACCCAGAGAAATCTGAAGAAAGTAACGAACTACCGGTACTATGTGAAAGCATACAAGATCTTAGGCGGCAAGAGATATATCATCAAGAACTCCAACCAGGTACACGTTGTAACCTTAGGCGGTACATACACCAATGTAAAACAGCTGAAGGCTACCACATCCTCCGTCACCTTAAGAAATGGAAAGACGAAGACCTTATCCATCAAACAGACTTATGTGGATAAGAACAAGAAGTGTGTACCTCATATGAGAGCCCTTACCTACACCACAACCAACAGTAAAGTGGCAACGGTAACATCAAAAGGTGTAATCAAGGCAAAAGGAAAGGGAAGCTGTTATATCTACGTGACTGCATACAGTGGAGCTTACACAAGAGTAAAGGTAACAGTGAAATAATCGAAAAAAATAGAATTGGATTCCTGCTATATCAGCAGAGGCTGTGACTTAGTATAGTCACAGCCTCTTACTTTTCGTGAGATTTGATTTTTGGCACAGTAAATCTCTGGCTATTGTTTCGTTTTTTTATTTATGACAGAATTGCGCTCTATAAACGTTACGTCTAAAATAACACTCTCACTTGGCTTATCTGGAGTTTCGATATGTTCAAATAAAATCCGACAGGTTTCGTCTGCTTTTTTTTGTATATCCTGTGAAATTGTAGATAGAGCGACCGGAAATAAATGACTGATCGGCAGATTATCAAATCCAATCAAAGAAAGATCATCAGGAATAGAGAGACCTTTTTGATTTGCAATGCGATATAAATAAAGAGCAAATTGATCAGAAAAAGTAAAAATTCCTGTTGGAGGATGGGGATCTTGCAAAATACTGTCAATGATATTTTCAGCTGTTATTTTTTCCAGATCATAAATATGTTCAGGCATAACTTCAATCTGTGCACGTTTGAGTGCATCATAGAATCCTTGATATCGTTTGGAAATTACACCCCCTTCTTTTGTAAAAGGTCCTGCAAATCCCAGATTTGTATGGCCTTTTTGTAAAAAATGTTCAGCAGCAAGTTCACCGCCTTTATAATCATCGATCCCAATGTTGATAACTTGTCTTATATTACTATAACTATCGATAAAAACAAGAGGGATATGATTGCTGCTTTGTATTTCTTTTATTTCCTCATCAAACAGTCCTAAAAAAATCGCACCTTCCGCATTCCAGGAACGAAGACGAAATGTGATATCAGAAAAGTCCTGGACAAAATGAATCATTACATAATAGCCTCTTTTTTGCACTTCCTTTGTTATTAACCCAAGAAAAGAAGAGGAGTAAGGGTCTTCCATAGGATTAGATCCTTCTCTCAAAAGCACTGCAATGATACGTGAAGATTTAGCTGCAAGACTTCTTGCAGAAGAGTTTGGAATATAGCCCATCTCGTCTGCCAAAGCACGAATCTTTGATGCGGTTTTTTCAGATACTTTTCCTTGATTTCCATTCATAACGCGGGATACGGTCATCATACTTACGCCGGCCCGCTCTGCAATATCTTTTAATGTTACCATAAAATTCTCCTGTATAAAAAAGGTTAACGCTAATCTATAATATGTGATTATTATAACAGATGAACTAGAAAATGAACAGATATAAAATCATTTACTTGTTTTTCTAGAAAAAATACACAAAAATAGAAAGAGATATTTAGTAATTAAATAGAAAACAGAACCATAAAAAAGATTAATATTGACTTTTTGCAATCAGCATGGTAATTTTTATTTAAGGTTAGCGCTAACATGAAAAAATAAAACAAAAGGAGGAGAACATATGTGGAGGAAGATGATAGCAATGTGTATGACATTATCCATGTTGCTTACTTTGACAGGTTGTGGTAATTCAAAGACTGCCTCATACAAAGGTGTGACAGATTCACAGCCGGATAAAGGGCTGGAAATAATGGGTGACCGTGTTACTTATGATCCGAATCATCTGGTAAATGATGGTAAACCGGTTGAATTGGAGTGGTGGCTTTGGGATGCGGCAGATCTATTTGGATCTATTGCGAGAGAGTATGAAAAGATTCATCCAAATGTAACGATTCATATTGTGAATAATCCATGGGATGGATTTTGGACAAAACTGCCGTTGGCCCTTCAAAAAGGAGAATCAGGTCCGACACTTTTTAATGTACATAATAGTTATCAACATTTGCTTCTTACTTATATGGAACCTTACGATATTGATGTGAATGATCTGGAGGCTGATTTCTTTACTGCAAAATCTCATGAAATTGATGGAAAAATCTATTATTGTGATTTTGGAATTATGACTGGAACGATTTATTACAATAAAGATATGTGGACAAAAGCGGGATTAACCGAAAAGGATATTCCAAAAACCTGGGATGAGTTTCGGGAGATAGCGAAAAACCTGACTATTTTTGAAGGTGATGAAATGGTTCAGGCTGGTTTTAACTATAATGGGGATTTTGAAAATCTGATGCAGGGAGTTCCATATCAGTATGGCAACACTATTTTTGATGAAACAGGAACCATTCCATCTCTTACCCAGGACGGACAGAAAAAGACAGCTCAGATGATGCTTGATTTTTATGAAAAGGATCATGTGGGAGATAAAGATTTTGGAACAGATGCGGCACAGAGTTTTGGACAGGGGCAATCAGCGATGGTTTACAAATGGGGTCATTTTTATGGCTACTTGAAAACAAATTATCCGGATATAAATTATGGAACCTTTGAGATACCTACCGTTGATGGAAAACCATTTGCCTACGATCGTTATAACGGGGAAGCAACACCGGGAATTAATAAAAATGCAAGACCGGAACAGGTAGAAGTAGCACAGGATTTTATTCGTTTTTATCTGGCGAATCAGGAAAAACAAAAAGAACTGTGCATGAACTATAGTTTATTTCCGGCAAATAATGCTTTAAGAGAGGATAAGGATCTTCAGAGTAATCCGGCAATTCAGGCAGTTTCTGAACATATTGACCGGTATATCTGGCCCGGTGCCATGCCTGCAACCCTGGGGGATAACCTGAAAATTGCCTGTCAGGATATGATGTATAATGGTACATCCATTGAAGAGGCGTTAAAGACGGCAGAAGATATCGTAAAAGTCGATTTGTCCAATCAGGAATTTGTTGCGTCGGAAAATTTGTATGACAAATATAGTGAACGTAAATAGAGGAGGGGAAACACATGTTGAGAAAAAGAAAACCTCTGCAAAGTAAAAGTGAAGTGATTCTTCGGAATATAGTTCTTACATTTCTGGTTGTCTATATGATCATTTTTTTAATTATTCCGGTGATGATTGCTTTTGTCGGTAGCTTTCATATCTGGAATCCGTTAAATGGTACCTATAAATGGACGGGATTAGATAATTATATTCGAATGTTTCAGTATCCTACTTTTTGGCTGTCGATGAAAAATACAGTGATCTTTTGTGCAGTCGTTGTATTTTTTCGGATCGTTCTTGGACTTGCACTGGCTTACGGTATTACGTCCAAATTGATAAAACATAAAACATTTTTTCGAACAATCTTTTATATGCCGACGGTAACTCCATTGGTAGCAGTCGCTTATGTTTGGAAAATTATGTACAATCCTCAATTTGGACTGATTAACAACTTGTTTGGCTTTGATATTAACTGGCTTTACAGCAGTAAATTTGCGTTGCCTGCTGTTATGCTTATGACAATCTGGAAGGATTTTGGATACGCTGTAATTTTATTTATGTCAGGCCTTTTATCTATTCCTTCTGATTATTATGAGGCGTCTAATATTGATGGAGCGAATGCCTGGCAGACATTCCGGTATATTACGCTGCCTCTTTTAAAACCTACAATGGTATTTGTGGTGATTACTTCACTTATTTCCTACCTGCAGGCTTATGTACCGGTTATGGTCATGACAAAAGGCGGTCCCGGAACGTCAACATTCTTAAGCTCTTATCTTGTTTATGACCAGGCATTTGTAAAATATAATTTTGGATATGCATCTGCGATAGCATTTTTCATTTTAATATTTACAGCTATATTAACTGTGTTCTCCTTCCGGTTGACAGGAGACTCTACATCGAAAAAGAAGAAGGTGCGCTCATGAAAAAACGTGTATTAAAAGGATTATTATATATTACTCTTACAGTCGTTGGACTGATTACGGTGCTTCCTTTTATCTGGATGATCCTGTCATCCTTTAAATCCAATGAAGAAATCAGTGCTCTTCATCAAACCCTGCTTCCACAGCAGTTCACACTGGAAAATTATACATCTCTTCAAGCAAACTTTAATTTTCTCCGGTATTTTGGGAACAGTGTCCTCATTGCTATTATCGTAACAGTACTGGTAGTTTACATAAGCTGTATCTGTGGATTTGTATTGAGTAAATATGAATTTAAAGGAAAGAATCTGATTTTTGGATTTGTTATGATGACGATGATGATTCCATGGTCTGTGACAATTATATCCCGTTATACGATGTTCATGAAAGCAGGACTTCAGGATACCTATCTTTCTTTGATTCTTCCTGTTATGGTCAGTGGATTTGGTATCTTTATGATGGAACAGGATATTTCTTCGATTCCGAACGAATTGTTGGAAGCGGCCAGAATTGATGGTGCAAGTGAATTTCGTATTTTCCACCAGATTATTCTTCCGATGAGCAAGAATTCTATTTCGGCAATTGCGATTTTTCAGTTTTTATGGGTATGGGAAGATTATCTGTGGCCATATTTGATGATTGACAGTGAAAAAAAGCAGCTTTTAGCGGTAGGACTTACGATGTTTAATGGAAGATATTCTACAGATTACGGCGGATTGTTTGCGGCTACGGTGATTTCCATTTTGCCTGTGATTATTGTTTATGTTATCTTCCAGAAACGATTTGTAGCAGGTGTTTCAGCTGGTTCTGTAAAAGGTTAATGAAAAAAGGGAGGATAGAGATACATGAAAGAATTATATAAAATGCAGACAAATGGGTTGAGTCAGGAAAAATCAGTAGTTCAGGGTGAAAAGTACAGGATTACCCTTTTAACGGAAGAATTAATCCGGTTAGAATACAGTGAGGACGGGCAATTTGAGAATCGACCATCTCAAAGTGTGATAAATCGTGATTTCTCTGTTCCTCCCTTTCAGGTGTTTGAAAAAGAGGATTCCCTGGAAATCATAACGGACAAAATACATCTGATTTATAATAAGGAGAAATTTTCAAACTATGGATTATCCATTCAGGTTAGGGGAAATATCAGTGTATACCACAGTATATGGCATTATGGAGAAGAAGCAACGGATCTTTTAGGAACCGCAAGAACATTGGATGAAGCAGATGGAGCTGTGAAGTTAGAGCATGGTATCATTTCCAGGTTTGGATATGGAGTTTTTGATGACAGCAGTTCTTTGCTTCTGACAGAGGACGGCTGGGTAGAACCAAGGAAACCAGGATACATTGATATGTATTTCTTTGGGTATGGACATAATTATGAAAAATGTCTGAAAGATTTTTATCATTTAACAGGTAAAACTCCTCTTCTTCCCAGATATGCTTTGGGAAACTGGTGGAGCAGATATTATAAATATACAGAAGAAGAATATAAAAATCTGATCACTCGTTTTGAGAGAGAAGAAATTCCTTTTTCTGTTGCAGTAATTGATATGGATTGGCATCTGGTTGACATTGATCCAAAATATGGAAGTGGATGGACTGGTTATACATGGAATCGGGAGTTGTTTCCGGATCCAAAAGGGTTCATGGGCTGGCTTCATGACCATCAAATGAAAGTAACATTAAACGTTCATCCGGCTGATGGAGTAAAGGCTCATGAGGAACAGTATGAGGAAATGGCAAAAGCACTCGGAAAAGACTGGGAAAGAGAAGAACCGGTCAATTTCGATATCTCGGATTCAAAATTTTTGGAGGCATACTTTGAATATCTTCATCATCCTAATGAAGAGAATGGAGTGGATTTTTGGTGGGTAGATTGGCAACAGGGAGGCCTGACAAAAATTCCCGGTCTGGATCCTTTGTGGATGCTGAACCATTATCATTACCTGGACAGCAAAAGAAGAGGAAAAAGACCTATGACTTTTTCCAGATATGCAGGAATCGGAAGTCACAGATATCCGATTGGCTTTTCCGGTGACACGATTATCAGTTGGAAATCACTGGACTTTCAGCCTTATTTTACAGCAAATGCCAGTAATGTTGGATACGGATGGTGGAGCCATGACATTGGCGGACATATGTGTGGATACAAAGATGATGAACTGACTACAAGATGGATTCAGTTTGGTGTGTTTTCTCCGATTATGAGGTTACATAGTTCCAACAGTCATTTTAATGGAAAAGAACCATGGCGATATAACTTAATCAGTGAGCTTATCATAAAACGGTATTTAAAGCTTCGGCATGAATTAATTCCTTATCTATATACCATGAATTATTATGCAAATAAAAAGGACCAACCTTTGATTCGGCCAATGTATTATCTGGAACCGGAAATAAGAGAAGCTTATCAGGTGCCGAATGAATATTATTTTGGAACAGAATTGATTGTATGTCCAATTACAAAACCAATGGATAAAAAGGCGGGAGCGGCTTCTTTTCAGGCATGGATTCCGGAAGGAAGTTGGTTTGATTTTTTCAATGGAATGAGATATCATGGTGGCAGGATGTTAACCTTATACAGAGGATTAGAAAATATTCCGGTGCTTGCTAAAGCAGGAGCCATTATACCAATGGCAAACTTGGATACCTTTACAAATAGTGTGGAAAATCCGAAAGAGATGACTATAAAAATTTTCCCGGGAAAAGATAATCAATTTACTATGTATGAAGACGAAGGAAATACAGCAATTGATGTACCGGAAAATTGGGCATATACTATTTTTGAGTGGAATTGGGCGGAAGAACCTGTATTTTATATTCATAAAGCAGAAGGAAACCAGCTGATTATTCCGGAAAAAAGAAGCTGGAAACTGGAATTTTTTGCAATGGAAAAAGGGGAGCATCCAAACGTATATATAGATGGAAGAGAGATAAATGTTCAGGCAGAATATGAAGAAAAGAACTCTTCTTATATTATTCGTATTCCTGAATCAAAAATTAATTCTGAAATAAAAATTCTATTTTCAAAAAGGACAAAGATAGCGAAAAATGATAATCAGACACGAATTTTTGACTGTCTGTATCGGGCTGAGATGGAATATTTAAAGAAAGAAGAAATTTATGGGTATGTCAACTCCGGAAAAACACCGGCTGAGCTATTAGGCATCTTGCAGACGTTGGAGTTAACGGATTCCATTTATGGTGCATTGAGTGAAATTTTATTAGCTTAAGAAAAATCAGAAATTGTGGCAAATATTTGGTATATCTGGAAAAAACATAATGAGGTAAGGAACATGGAAATGGAAAAAGACAGTATGAAATCATGGTGGAAAGAGGCTGTTGTATATCAGATTTATCCAAGGAGCTTTAAAGACAGCAATGGAGACGGGATTGGGGATTTAAACGGTATTACAGAGAAACTGGATTATTTGAAGGAATTAGGAATTGACGTAATCTGGCTGTCTCCCGTTTATGAATCTCCGAATGATGATAATGGGTATGATATCAGTAACTATCAGGGGATTATGAAGGAATTTGGTACAATGGATGATTTTGACCGCATGCTTCATGCTGCTCATGAAAGAGGAATCAGGATTGTTATGGACCTGGTAGTCAATCATACCTCCGACGAACATTCCTGGTTTGTAGAAAGCCGCAAATCCAAAGAAAATCCGTATCGGGATTATTATATCTGGAGAGAAGGAAAAGATGGACAGGCACCAAATAATTGGGAATCCTGTTTCTCAGGTCCTACCTGGGAGTATGATGAAACGACGAAGATGTATTACCTTCACTTGTTTTCCAAAAAACAGCCTGATTTAAATTGGGATAATCCGGTTGTGAGGAAAGAAGTATTTCGTATGATGGACTGGTGGTGCCAAAAGGGAATTGATGGATTCAGGATGGATGTTATTTCCATGATTTCCAAAGTATCCGGGCTTCCCGATGGAGCCCAACAGGAAAACGGCTACGGAGATTTTTCTCCTTTTGTGTGCAATGGACCTCATGTTCATGAATATCTTCAGGAGATGAACAGGGAAGTGCTTTCTAAATATGATTTATTGACGGTTGGAGAGTGTCCTGGGGTTACGACAAAAGAAGCTGCTCAATATGCAGGTTTTCATACTCGGGAATTAAATATGGTCTTCCAGTTTGAACATATGAATCTGGATAATAAGAATGGAAAATGGAATGATGCAAAGACAGACCTTGTTGAGCTGAAAGAGGTATTATCCAAATGGCAGACAGAGCTTATGGGAAAAGCATGGAACAGTCTTTACTGGTGCAACCATGACCAGCCAAGAATTGTTTCCAGAATGGGGGATGATTCAGAAAAATACAGAGAACTTTCAGCAAAAATGCTGGCAACGTGTCTTCATATGATGCAGGGAACACCTTATGTCTATCAGGGAGAAGAATTGGGAATGACGAATATGCCATTTCATTCATTTTATGAACTTCGGGATATTGAAAGCATCAATGCATATCATGATTTGGTAGATGATGGAATTCTGGACCATGAAAAGATGATGCGTTATATTCGATGTAAAGGACGGGATAATGCCCGGACGCCGGTACAGTGGGATGACAGTGACAATGCCGGTTTTACTACTGGGGAACCCTGGATTGACGTGAATCCGAATTTTAAGGAGATTAATGCAAAAGAGCAGATGGCAAGAGAAGATTCGGTATTTCATTATTATCAGAAACTGATCAAACTTCGTCATGAAAAGGATATTATTGTATATGGAGAGTATAAACTGCTTTTTGCCAATCATCCGTCACTCTATGTCTATAGCAGAACATTAGGAGAAGAGAAACTTCTGGTTGTTTGTAATTTTAGTAAAGAGAATCAGACGATGGAGCTTCCAGATGATTTTCAGGGGAAAGATGTCCAGGTATTGATTTCCAATTATAAAGACATTGAAGTAAGAAAAGAACTGATTCTGCGTCCGTATGAAGCAATTGTGATAATGAACTGAACTTAATATGATACTAACTTAAAAATTAAGGGGAAAAGGACTGTTGAGAAATGGATAGATTTACATAGGAGAAAAAATCGCTATTTTCCGACAGTTCTTTTTACTTTGTCAAAGTTTAACGAGCATATTTCGCAATGATATGGTAAAATAAAAAAAGACAAGAAGTCTATATCAAAGTGAAATAACAAGGAGATTTTATCATGAAAATTACAATGATTGTGTTAAGCGGATGCCCATATTGTATACAGGCAAGAGAATTAATCAAAGAATTAAAAGAGGAACACCCTGTATACAAGAAGATTGAAATTGAAGAAGTGAACGAAACTTCCCAGCCGGAATTGATTGCCACTTTGGACTATTATTATTGTCCAAGCTTTTTTGCCGGAAAAGAAAAATTATATGAAGCGAGTCCCACATGGAGCCGGGAAGAAGCAAAGACAAAATTAAATCATATGTTTGAGACACTGGTAGGGTAAAAGGACGAAAAAAACATTTGGGTCTGCTTCAGAGAAGAAAGCAGACCCATTTCTGTTCACGATATCGGAAAGAATACCTTTTCCAAAATCGAAAAATAAGATTGTCTTAGTGAGTCAAAATCTTTCTTAGATTTTCAGCAAAGCTTCGATGACCTGTCTCTGTAAAATGAATACCGTCAGCTCCAAGATCAATGTTCCATTTACCGGCATCGGCAAAATGAATACCGAGGGTAGATGCAAGCTTACGATATGCAGCAGAAAACTCTTTGGATATATGGTCAAAGCCTGCCGCGGAAGAATCGATTCGTTCTAACCGGGTCGGAGGCGGAGCAATCAAAAGAATTTTAGAAGAATCCTGGTTGATATCCGGTTGCTCCAGGACATGATATAAAAAAGCAGCCATACGATAAAGGATTTTTTCCATATCCGGATGAAAAATATTCAACAAATCGTTTGTGCCCAGCATAACGATCAGTAAATCGAATGGAGCTTCCAGCTTGAGAATACGGTCGAAGCGTTTCAGTTCCTCCTGGGAAGAAGGAATTTCCCGTCCGTTTTCCCCATAATTTATGACCTCAAAATCAGAGCTTTTATCCAGAATGCCTGTCCAACGGGATTCTTTTGGAAAACGCCCGCCTAAGAAGCTTCGTATATCATAACCATAGGTATTAGAGTCGCCAAAACAAATGATTTTATCAGACATGAAAGATACCTCCTCAATTCGTACTATTTTATCGTAACTGATCTGAACAGTTATATTCTATCATAAAAAACAGGAAAATGATATGAAAATGTAGAATTTGACATAGGAAAGACTTCCAGGTATAATAAAAACATAACTGCGAGAGAGGTGAAAAGATGAGAATATAAACGACTTTTGAAGACATGAAAGATAAGGATTTATAGTAGCATCCTTTTAGGAAAAGGATGTATCTTTTTCGTGTTGCCAAAAGTGGTTTATGTTTTCATAACCTCTCTTTTTTGGTGCGATTTTTTGGTCATAGAAAATTCTTCCTATGACATAAAAACGCTTCGCAAGGATTCGCATGCCGCTTCAGTGGAAGTTTGGCTGCAAAGCAGCCGCGCGGCAGCGAGAGAGTTCCCCCAGAGGGACTCTTTGGTTTGAAATCATAAGCTTTCTTTTTGGTGATACGATGGAAAGGAGAACAAAATGGCACAACTTAGTGTAAATGATCTTACTTTTTATTATGAAGGAAGCTTTGAATATATTTTTGAACATGTTTCTTTTTCTATAGATACGAATTGGAAAATAGGGTTTATCGGAAGAAATGGGAAAGGAAAAACGACATTTTTAAATCTTTTAATGGGAAAGGAAGAATATTATGGTTCTATAAAAACCAGCACTGCTTTTGACTATTTTCCTTACGCCATTCCAAAACATAAAAGAACTTTTTCGGCAATTGAATTAGTGGAAACATGGAAGCCTGGATGTGAAGAATGGAAAATATTTTGTGAACTGGATAAGCTTATGTTAGATGCCGAAGTCCTTTACAGGCCCTTTGAAACTTTAAGTCCGGGAGAGCGAACAAAAGTGATGCTTGCTGTTTTATTTTCCAGGGAAAATGATTTTCTTTTGATCGATGAACCAACCAATCATCTGGATGGAAAATCCAGAGAAACAGTAAAACAATATTTATCTGGGAAAAAAGGATTTCTTCTTGTATCTCATGACAGGGATTTGCTGGATGCCTGTGTTGATCATGTTCTGGTGTTAAACCGAAAAACAATTGAAGTTCAGGCAGGGAACTTTTCCAGTTGGTGGGAAAATAAGACGCGAAAAGATATGTTTGCTCAAAAGGAAAATGATAAGCATAAAAAAGAGATTAAGAAATTGAAAAAAGCTTCTGAACGAACCAGAGATTGGGCGGATAAAAGTGAAAATCGTAAAATTGGCTTTGATCCGGTAAAAGAACATGAAAGAAATATCAGTACAAGGGCCTACATTGGGGCAAAAACAAAAAAGATGCAAAGTCGTGTCAAGCAAATGGAGGTACGAATCGGAAAAGAGATTGAGGAGAAGGAAGGCCTCCTGAAAGATATAGAAGACACAGCAAAACTAAAAATTACGCCACTGAGGTTTCATAAGGATATCCTTGTCACTGCCAGGCAATATGGCTTAAAATATGCCGACGGAAATGAGTGGATTTTTGAAAATCTGAGTTTTCAGATTACCCAGGGAGATTGTATTTTTTTACATGGGAAAAACGGCTCAGGAAAAACGAGTCTGATAAAAGCCATCTTGAAAAATGTATCGGAAAAGCAGGATAACATGGCAAAAAATGATATAGAAGAGAAAGGAGAGCTTTTTGTCTCTTCCGGACTGGTTATCTCTTATTTGAGTCAGGATACTTCCTTTTTAAACGGCAGCCTGCGGGATTTTTGCAGGGAAAGAGGAATAGAAGAAAGTCTTTTATGTGCGTTGCTTCGACAGATGGGGATGGAACGGGCACAATTTGAGAAAAAATTACAAGACTACTCAGAAGGTCAGAAAAAGAAGGTTTTGATCAGTTCCAGCTTACTGACACCTGCCCATCTTTATATTTGGGATGAACCTTTCAACTATATTGATGTTTTTTCCAGAATACAGATTGAGGATTTGTTGTCTCAATTTCACCCTACAATGCTTTTGGTGGAACATGATGCCCGTTTTCGGGAACAAGTAGCTACAAAGGTGATTGAATTATAAAAATGAGGATGTTACAATGAGATTGCAAAGATAAAAACACAAACGTATAAATCATTCATTTATACAGAACCGGTAGGTAGTCCGGTCGTATTCTTTTGAATATAAGTAACCCTCCCTCCTTGGGTCGTCCATTCTTTGCTTATAAAAACTGTGCCGGAAACAGCAAAAAGGAGGGTACCTATGGACAAGGTAAGTGTAACAGCTCGAATACTTTTTCAGGAACCGTTCTGGTTCATCTTATTTGAACGGGTAGAAGACAGGAAATTGTCTGTCTGCAAGGTAGTAGTCGGAGAAGAACCGAAGGATTATGAGATTTATGACTTTATCCTGAGAAATTATTGTAAGTTACGGTTTAGTCCCGCTGTCGCAACGGATGTGAAAGAGAAAAAGTGCAATCCAAAGAGAATGCAGAGAGAAGTGCAAAAGCAGCTTCAAAAGGATACCATTGGTACAAAATCGCAGATTGCACTGAAATTACAGCAGGAACAGATGAAACAGGAGCGCAAAGTACGAAAACGTGAAAAAAATGAGGAAAAAAAGCAGCTGCAGTTTGAATTAAAGCGACAGAAGAAAAAAGAAAAACACCGGGGCCGATGAGAATCATGGATCGATTTCCCAAAAGTAAAAATGAAAGAGTTTGCTTTTGGGAAATCCTATTCCCGGTGGAAGATGACAATATTAAAATTACTATATTTGACAAAAAGAAAATAAATAAAGAGAAAAATAAGAGAAAATAACAGAGGAGAGAAAATGGTAAGAGCATTTGCAGAGATTATGTCTTTAGTCGTTCAGGATTATTTGCTGTCGAATTTGGTATGTAAAATATATCCGGTAAAAAAACCTTATTGGGCTAGCTTTCTGATTGTATATATTCAACAATTTTTAGCATTTTTTTCTGCTAATTTTGTTTTTGGGAAAACACCGATAATGAAGTATTAGTGTAATTTTAATCTTTCTATTTACTGGTCTTTTTTATTCGAAGGAAATAGAATCGTTCAGATTCTATTGGGCTGGTTGAATATGTTTCATTTTTAATTTTGGATTTATTTTTACGATTTTTCTTCTTAGCATCTTTTGAAGAACTGATAGAGAGTTTGCCTCCGTTGGATCAACGAATATTAGGAAGAAATATCGCAACCGCTGCTGTTTTTATTATTTTGATACTATATGATTTATACATACATCGAAAAGATGGAAAGTATATAAAAAGCATCATGGGTTTAGGGATAGGTCTTGGTGTTGTTCAAATGGTAACATTAAATCTTATTTCAAGTTCAAATTTAAAAGGAATGATTGAAGGAAAAAGTATTATTTCCATGTTTTTCAGTATGGTTATGATTGGTGGATATCTGGTTGTGATGGAACTGTTTCAATCCATCCAGAGACAACAGCAAAAACAAGCCAAGCTGGAGCAAATGGCCTTAGAACGCCGGTACCAATATGATTATTATCAAAAGGCTTATACAAGGAGTGAAGCAATCCGGGACATGCGTCACGACATGAGAAACCAATTACAGGCTATTCAGTATCTTTTCCATTCAGAGGAAGAAGAAAGCCGTATGCGGGCGGAAGAGATGGTCAATCAGTTGTGCGAGAAGATAAGATGAAAAAGAAAAAAAGGAAAAGAAATAAAATTTGTCGTCTCCATTTTGCATAGAAATGTTTTTGCAAAAACAGGAAAAATGTGGTATAGTATAGACAAGAACAGGTTCTTTTTGGGGAAAAAGAATGTTGAATCCATTGGGAAAAGTATTGGGAGAAGAAGGTTACTATGATTGTTTTATCAAAAGATAATTTAACAGATTATTTAAAAGAGAAGATGCCCCAGCTTGATTATTCCAAACCGCTTGTGATATCGGCGATCGGAGAAGGCAGTTTAGAAGAAGACGGAGATGGGTTTTTGAATTTTGTGTTTCGTGCCAGTGACGGACATACGAATCTGATTGTAAAACAGTCCAGAAGCACAGGAAGAAAGGGAACTTTTCAGAACCTTTCTTTAAAGAGAGGCAAGCTGGAATATGAGACGATGGAGATTCGCAAGACCATTGTTCCGGAATATCTGCCGGATTTGTATTTTTATGACGAAGAGAATTTAGTATTTGCAACAGAAGATGTATCCTATCTAAAGATTATTCGTTTTCAGCTGAATCGGTCTGTGATGTTCCCGAAGTTTGCGAGACAGTCTGCCGAATATCTTGCAAAGACTCATTTTTATACTTCGGAATTTTATCTGGATACGGGAGCATTTCGTGATTTGACAGTTCATTTTATGAATCATAAGATGAGAGATATTTTTGATACCAATGCCTTTGTGACAAAAGAGAACGAGGAACAGACTTTTGGTCGTTCCATGGATCCAAAGTATGATCATTTTATTCGAAATATTCTCTTGGATCCCAAGGTGGTCTTAGAGCGATATAAATTGAGAAGATTGTTTATTACCAAGGGAGAGGCTCTTCTTCATGGAGATTTCCATACATCCAATGTATTTGCAGGCCCGGATGAGATAAAAGTAATCGATATGGAGTATACCTTCTGCGGACCGATGTCCTATGATCTGGGATATATGGAGAGTCATTTATTATCTCAGTATGCCTGTGCTGCTTTTCGTCCTTATGAGACAGAAGAGGAGAGAAAGAAATTCCAGGCTTATATCCTGACCATGATGAAGGAACTTTATGATGAATATTGCAGACAACTTCGTATATGCTGGAAAAAAGATGCGAAGCCGGTTTACAAAGACCAGGAAGGGCTTCTGCAGGAGCTGGAGAAAGATATCTTAAGTGAGATGATTGGTTTTTGCGCAACCTCCAATTTTTCACGTTGTTCCGGCGAGATCGGATATCCGGAATATGATGCAATCCTTGATCCGGTGCAGCACCATAATGCAGTCTGCCTGTCCATGTTTCTGGATTATAAGATCATTTTGAATCGGAATCAATATAAGAATAGTGCTCAATTTATTGAAGATATTATTGAGATAGAAAAGATTTATAAGAATAATATTACGGAATGGTAATCATAAAGGAAAGGAGTCCCGGTTTGGATTTCCTTTCCTTTTCTATATAATAGACATAAAAGTACATGCAAGCATGTATGTTATGTCTATTTGTCCCTTGGCTAATGTTACTGTTGAGCAGAACTTAAAATATTTAAAATGTTTTCTTTTCTTTTTTTCGTTAACTGTTCATACAAAATACGTTCCTCTTCATGAAAGCCCTGATAACAAACATCTTCATAATCTCTCTTTGCCTGCTCAAGGTCATTCAAAATTCCCTCTGCTTCAGGAAGGAGTATAATTTTAAGTGTTTTATCCGTTGTTTTCTCATTTTTTACATCAGAAACTTTAAGCAGTCCTTTCAGTGAAAGCTTTTGTAGTGCAATCGTAATCGTTCCCTGTGGAACGCCCATGATTTCGGCAAAATCTTTTTTTGATCCGGCCTCAGGAAACTGGCTGGCAATAAATAAAAGAGCTGCTTCCCTGACCGTCAGGTCATTTTTGATTGCAGCGATTTCCAGATAGCGTTCAAACAGTTTGCGGTTGCGGTAAAGATCCATAAAGATACCATCTTTGGAAGCTGCATCAATGTTTACATTGATTCTTTCATTGCCCAGTTTTTTCACATGAGGCATGATAGGAGGAAGCACATTATTGTCATTGGCAGCATCAATCAGAAACCGATAGACAGAAAGGCGCTTTTTCTCATAATCTTTTTCATCGTATACATGCCGGTAAAAATTATCATAGTATTCGAAAACTGTTAGTTTCATCTTGATTGTCTGACTGACTCCAAAGCCCTGGCTGACAAGAGAACCTTTCCGTTTCAGATAATAATAAATAGGAGCATGCAAAGCGTAGACAGATTCCGTATGCAATAAGTATTCAAGATTGAACATAAAGTCTTCGCACCAGCTGATGCGGGTATCCATCCGAAGGTGGTATGTTTCAATCAAATCTCTGCGATAGAGCTTGTTCCACAATACTCCATAATAAAAATCAGCTGGATTTTCCATCATATGTTCTGCAAATTCTTCTTTGGTCATCATTTTATCTTCATCGATATCACCTTTGTGAGACAATCTGTTGCCGACAACACGATAAAAATCAGCAATGACCAGATCACATTGATTTTCTTCTGCAGCTCTTACCAGTAGTTTGGTTGCATCTGGTGTAATCCAGTCGTCACTGTCCAGAAACTGAAGATAGGTCCCCCTAGCGTGCTCAATGGCTAGATTTCGGGTATGAGATACTCCTCCATTTTCTTTATGAATGACAACAATACGGTTGTCGGCTTTTGCGTAATCATCGATAAGCTGGCCGGAACAATCTGTGCTGCCGTCATCGACAAGGATTAATTCAAAGTCTTTATATTCCTGATTCAGAATGCTATCGACACAGCGGGAAATATACTCTTCTGCATTATATACCGGTACGATAATACTGACCATGGGTTACATTTCATATCCTCCTCTAACTTTGTATGATTCGATCAAGGATCAAAAATAAATACGGATTGTTTTGCTGTAATCATTATCCTAATAAAAATATGTTTTTCTGTCAAGAGCCACAAGAAGGGGGAGCAGAAAGAAAAAAGAAAAAATTTCTTGCAAAACATGAAAAAAAGTAGTATGATATCTAATTATATAGAAGTAAATAGGGATTCATATGGCGAATAAGAAGATTCGCCATATTCTTTACCGTTTTATTAGCACTCAATTATAACGAGTGCTGACAAAGGAGGGAATGTGATGATTACAATACCTGTATTTGATATGATGTTTCTGCCGGGAGTTACCTTTTATTTTAAAAGAGACATTTTTGAAAAAAGGGATTTACATAATGTAGAAGAGGGACAGGAAATCCTGTTTCTGATGCTCAAGGAGGATAAAAGCAAAAGTGAGATAACTACGGATGATTTTTATCCGATTGGAGTAACTGCCAGGGTAGAAAATATAGATGGTGAAAATAACATTCGGATCAAAGCGCTGGAAAGAGTTGACCTTTTTGGCATTGAAATCGGTGAAAGCGGAATAGAGGCAAGTGCATCAATCCGTTCTCAGGTGGAAGATCTTTCTTCGGAAGAGGAAAAAGAGATTTTTGAAGCACTTCGATCGGATCTTCTTCAGTTTATCAAAGGATTTCAGTGGGGCGTCTGGGCCAGAAGTTTTGTTTTACACTGGAAGAATATCAATGAGACAGCCTGTGCCATGGCGGGATATACCAACCTGACCTGGGAAGAAAAATATAAGATTCTGGAAACGGATTCCAGAAAAGAACAATGCGAACTGATCAAGAATGCGGTCTATGAGTTTATGGAAATGGCTAAGATCAGTGAAGAAGCGGAAAATGCACAAAAGGAAGTTCATGAACAGGCATATCGGGAAACGGCATTAAAGAAGCAAATCGATATTCTGCAAAGACAGCTGGATGAGATGCATCCGGAAAATGTATCTGATGTGAGAAAATTTGAGACAAAAATCAATGATTCCGGTATGAATGAAGAAGCTTATAAAGAAGCAGAAAAGATTTTAAACCGTATGAAACAGGAAGGCAAAGACAGTCATGAATACGGAATGTTGTATGATTATCTAGATTTTGTAACCAGCTTATCCTGGAAGACGGAGGAACTCCCTGAGATTGATCTGGATGAGGCAGAACAAATTCTGGATGAAGATCATTATGGTTTGAAAAAAGTGAAAGAGAGAATCATTCAGCAAATGGCGGTTATGGCGCTGAACCAGAAACAGTCAGGATCTATTCTGCTGTTTGTAGGTGCACCGGGTACCGGAAAGACAAGCATTGGTCAGAGCATCGCCAAAGCATTACATCGCAAATATGTACGAATCAGTCTGGGTGGTGTAAGAGATGAAGCGGAAATCAGAGGACATAGAAGAACTTATGTGGGAGCTATGCCCGGACGTATTATGGAAGGAATGAAACGAAGTGGGGCATCCAATCCTGTTATGGTGCTGGATGAAGTAGACAAGCTGGCGAAAGATTACA
>JALEPU010000014.1 GCA_022766905.1 Lachnospiraceae bacterium | reverse complement strand
GGTAATTACTTCTTTGATCTCATACGGTGGAATACCTGCACCGATTGCACCATAGGCAGCCAGAGTAGAAGAAGATGTTACCATTGGATAAATGCCATGATCAGGATCCTTCAGGGAACCTAACTGGCCTTCCAGTAAAACGGTTTTTCCTTCTTTTAACGCATTGTGTAAGAATAAAGAGGTGTCACATACATACGGAGCCACCATCTCTTTGTACTCTAATAAAGTCTTATATATTTCTTCAGGATCTAACAATGGTTTGTGATACAGATGCTCCATCAGAACATTCTTCTGTACACAGACACGTTCTGCTTTTTCGCGTAATACATCCGGATCTCCAAATAATTCACTTACCTGGAAACCAATCTTTGCATATTTGTCAGAATAGAAAGGTGCAATACCGGATTTGGTGGATCCAAAAGATTTACCGGCCAGTCTTGCTTCTTCATATTCGTCCAGCAGAATATGATATGGCATTACGATCTGAGCTCTGTCTGAGATTAAGATCTTTGGCATTGGAACATCTCTGTCCAGAATACTCTGAATCTCTTTCATCAATACCGGAATATTAAGGGCAACACCATTGCCAATAATACTTGTAGTATGATCATAAAAGACACCGGATGGAAGGGTATGCAGAGCAAACTTACCGTAATTGTTAATAATGGTATGTCCTGCATTGGCACCGCCCTGAAATCTGACGATAATATCAGACTCTTTTGCCAGCATGTCTGTAATCTTACCTTTTCCTTCGTCGCCCCAATTCGCTCCTACGATTGCTTTTACCATGTGTTTTATCCTCCTAGATTGCTTCTGTTAATAGACAGTCTGACAGAGATTGATTCCTTCTCATTCTTTTCCGGGAATCAAACCCTTTTACTTCATCATTATAACGAATGAAAGTCCATAAGTAAAGTTAATATTATTTATATCAAATATTATCTGTACTTATATTTTCACCTTCTTCAATCATCTCCAGAAATTTCGAAGCTGCGGACGACAGGGGATGTTTCTTTTTCTGTATCATACCAATTTTTCTTTTCGGAAATGGCTTTTCAAACTTCAGTTCAAAAAGCTGATCTTCTTCCAGATATTTTCTGACAAAATCTTTCATAACAATTCCCACGCCCAGATTACGAAGGACAAACTGTACAATCATATCGCTGGTTGCCAGTTCAATCTCCGGCCGCAGTTCTACTCCGTTTTCCAAAAGATAACGATCTGCAAATCCTCTGGAACTGGTGTTTTCTTCCAGACAAATCATGGGCAGTTCATTGAGTATCCCGTACGAATGTACTTTTCCTTTCAGATCCAGAAAACGGCTTCCTGCCACAATCACATCTTCAATCTGGCTTGTTTCCTGAAAATCAATCTCTTCTCTCATCTCAAAGGGAGTGCTCACCACGCCAAAATCAATGTTGCTGGACAGAAGCTGACGGATCGTATCCGGTGTTGGTCCATTGGTGACGGCAATTTTCACTTTTGGATATTGCTGGTGAAATTGCTCCAGATAGGGAAGCAAGAAAAACTGTAATGTCATATCACTGGCCCCGATTCGAATCTCCCCATGAGACAAATCCCGCATCTCTTTTATTTTTTCCTCTCCCATCATCATATATTCATAACCTTGTTTGATATAGGTATATAATTCTTCCCCTTCTCTTGTCAAACGCATCCCTTTCTGGGTTCTGTAAAATAAGGTTGTGGAAAGGTCTTCTTCCAGATGCTTCATTGCCTGGCTGACAGCCGGCTGAGTAATACAAAGTTTTTCTGCTGCTTTTGTGAAACGGCCATATTTTACTACATAATAAAAAATCTTATAGTATTCCAGATTTGTATCCAAATGATCACCTGTTTCTAAAGATCAATTTCCTGACTGACAAACTCTTCCAGTTTGTCTACGATTTCCTTTGCATCTTCCCCTTCTGCTGTCACATGTAACACAGAATCTTTATGTGCATTCATGGCAAGCAGACCAATCACATCTTTTCCGTCTGTCTCAAAATCAGGCCCTTTAATACTTAATACTGATTTGGCTTCTTTTAAAATAATATAAATCTTTGCTGCTGTAATCGCATGAATTCCCCGGTTCAGCTTTACAACAATATCTCGTTCTTCTTTCATGTTCAATCTCCCATACTTGTTTTTAATACCTTTTACCTGTTACTTATTATAGCAAAAAGGCAGACATGGGGCAAGATAGGAAAAAGTTCAGATATCATTCTCCAGGAACAGCTAAAAAAAGAAGACCTTACTGAAATTCCTTTCCGGGTTGGAAAAAAATCAGTAAGGTCTTCTTTATCATGTAATTAGTATCGTAAATAATATTTTTTATACATTAATCTCGGCTTCCATTCCCAGAACATCTTTATAACGATCCAGAATTGGCTGTACAACTTCTTTTAAGAACTCTTCTGTCTGCTGCGGAGCTCTTCCAACAAAGTTCTTTGGTTCCATAATTGCCATAATCTGTTCCTTTGTCATGCCAAATGCCGGATCAGCTGCAATTCTGTCTACCAGATCATTTTCTTTTCCTTCTTCTTTGACTACTTTTCCGGCAGCCATAGAATGTTTCCGGATCAGCTCATGAAGCTCCTGACGGTCACCGCCGGCTTTTACCGCATCCATCATAATGTTTTCTGTTGCCATAAATGGCAGTTCTTTCATCAGACGGGATTCGATTACCTTTGGATATACCACAAGTCCGTCTACTACGTTCAGATATAAATCTAAAATACCGTCAACCGCAAGGAATGCTTCCGGTACGGAAATTCTCTTGTTTGCAGAATCATCCAGAGTTCTTTCAAACCACTGGGTTGCTGCTGTAATCGCCGGATTCAGGCAATCTACCATGACATAACGGGATAAGGATGCAATTCTTTCACTTCTCATCGGATTTCTCTTATATGCCATAGCAGAGGATCCAATCTGGCTCTTTTCAAATGGCTCTTCAATTTCTTTCAAATGTTGAAGCAGACGGATATCATTGGAAAATTTGTGAGCAGACTGAGCAATTCCACTTAATACATTTAATACTCTTGTATCCAGTTTTCTGGAGTAAGTCTGGCCGGATACCGGATAGCATTCTTTAAATCCCATTTTTTCCGCGATCATTCCGTCTAACTTACGGACTTTATCGGTATCTCCTTCGAAGAGCTCTAAAAAGCTTGCCTGGGTTCCTGTTGTTCCTTTGGAACCTAAAAGCTTCATCTGAGAAATCATATATTCCACGTCATCCAGATCCAGGGTAAGTTCCTGTAACCATAAGGTCGCACGTTTTCCAACCGTAGTTGGCTGAGCCGGCTGAAAATGGGTAAAAGCAAGGGTTGGCAGATCTTTATAGGAAGCTGCAAACTCACCTAATTTCGCAATTACATTGACCAGCTTTTTCTCAACCAGTTTCAGTGCTTCTGTCATAATAATCACATCTGTATTATCTCCCACATAACAGGAGGTAGCACCCAGGTGAATAATTCCTTTTGCTTTTGGACACTGCACACCGTAAGCATATACATGAGACATCACATCATGTCTGACTTCTTTTTCTCTTGCTTTGGCTACATCATAATTAATGTCATCTGCATGGGCTTTTAATTCATCAATCTGTTCCTGTGTAATAGGAAGACCCAACTCTTTTTCAACTTCTGCTAAAGCAATCCACAGTTTTCTCCATGTTTTAAATTTCATATCCGGAGAAAAAATATACTGCATTTCTTTGCTGGCATAACGCTCGGATAAAGGGCTCTGGTATCTATCGTTCATCTCTTACCTCCAAAAATATGTGTGAATTTGTTTCTATTATTCCTCTAAACCGCGGATATCCACAGTCGGGGGATCTAACGGATAATCTCCGGTAAAGCAGGCACTGCAGTAAGGCCGTCCTTCGGAAATCTCCTTTAAATCTTCTACTCTTAAATAACCAAGACTGTCTGCCCCGATCATCCGGGCAATCTCTTCTACCGAACGGTTATGGGCAATCAGCTGGTCTTCACTTGGAATATCTGTTCCAAAATAACAAGGATGTAAAAATGGCGGCGAACTGATTCTTACATGTACTTCTGTTGCTCCGGCCCTCTTTAACATACCTACGATTCTTCCTGATGTGGTACCGCGGACAATGGAATCATCGATCATAATGACTCTTTTACCTGCCACCATATCTTTTAATACAATTAATTTTACATTGACACTGGATTCCCTCTGACTTTGCTTTGGCTTAATAAAAGTTCTTCCCACATAAGAATTCTTTATAAACGCCACCCCATAAGGGATTCCGGATTCCTGAGAATATCCAAGAGCTGCTGCATTACCGGATTCCGGAACACCAACAACCAAATCCGCTTCTACCGGACTTGACTTTGCAAGACATCGTCCTGCCTTGATTCTGGATTCGTAGACACTTACTCCATCTATCCTGCTGTCCGGTCTGGCAAAATAAATATATTCAAAAATACATCTGGCATGCTTTTTCTCCTCAATACACAAAGATGTGTCGGAAATAATTCCATTTCTGGTAATCGTTACAACTTCTCCCGGCAGAACGTCTCTTACAAACTCTGCTCCAATTGTATCCAGAGCACATGTCTCAGATGTGAGAATATAAGCATTATCTCTTTTTCCAATGCAAAGAGGCTTAAATCCAAAAGGATCTCTTGCTCCAATTAACTTTCTCGGACTCATGACTACCAGAGAATAAGCCCCTTTGATTTTCTGCATCGCATTGCGTACTGCTTCTTCTACGGTAGGGGTTTTCAATCGTTCTCTTGCAATGTGGTAGGCAATTACCTCTGAGTCTATGGTCGTCTGGAAAATAGCACCGGTATATTCCAGTTCTGCCCTCAGTTCGTGGGCATTGATCAGATTGCCATTATGGGCAAGTCCCAATGTTCCCTTTACATAGTTTAAAACTAAAGGCTGGGCATTCTCTCTGGTACTGGCTCCTGCTGTGGAATACCGGACATGTCCCACTCCGATATCTCCTTTTAGCTTCTCCAGATCTTCCTGTACAAACACTTCGTTGACCAGTCCCATTCCTTTCTGGGAAAGGACTTTCCTCTTTGGTCCGTTTGTATCCGATACAGCAATACCGCAACTTTCCTGTCCTCTGTGCTGCAATGCAAACAGTCCATAGTAAATGGTGGATGCCACGTCCTGTCCGTCAAAATCATACATACCGAAAACACCGCATTCCTCATGCAGTCTGTCATCAGTTTCTTCCATTACCATTGGTTCTTTCCTTTGCTTGTCCTTCATTCGTTTCTCCTGTCTTTTTATAAGCCTAAATGTCTAAATACTTCCTGATAAGCACCTTCTACCTCACCAAGATCATGTCGAAATCGGTCCTGATATAGTTTTTCATCGGTCTCCATATCCCAAAGCCTGCATGTGTCCGAAGATATCTCATCTGCCAGGATAATCTGTCCCTTGTAGCGGCCAAACTCAATTTTAAAATCAATCAAACGAATTCCCAGATTCCAAAAGGCTTCTTTTAAGATGTCATTCACCTGAAATGCGAGTTCTTCGATCCGCTCAATCTCATTTCTTTGCGCTGCTCCGATTGCAATCGCATAATAGTCATTGATCATAGGGTCTCCCAGGGCATCATTTTTATAAGAAAACTCCAAAGTAGGCTCCAGCAACTGAAATCCCTCTTCAATCCCAAGTTTCTTCGAAAAGCTTCCTGCTGCCACATTGCGGATAATGACCTTAAGCGGAATAATCTCCGCTTTCTTTACGACAGTCTCTGTGTCGCTTAACTCCTGTACATAGTGAGTCGGAATTCCTTTTTTCTCCAGCATACGAAAGAACTGGTTTGACATCCGGTTATTCACCGCTCCTTTTCCTGGAATCGTTCCCTTCTTTTCCCCATTGAAAGCAGTTGCATCGTCTTTGTAATCTACAATCAATAAATCAGGATCATCTGTCAGAAATACCTGTTTTGCCTTGCCTTCATACAATAAATCTAATTTCTCCACGAAATACCGTTCCTTTCCTAACTGCTTTTTCATGCCCTCCTCAAACAAAGACATACTATCACATAATAATTTAAAAAACAAGCGATGTCCGGAAACTTTTTCTACTTTGATTGTTCAATCAAATCTGTATCTCTTGGAATAATTTCCCGTTTGATTTTTACTTTTAAGATACGAAGAACCGATTCATTTATCCGGTCTTCCTCGATTTTTCCTTCTTTTACTGCCTGTAAAATGCCTTCATAAATCTCTTTTCCGTTATACGGACAAAGAATCATATCAGCACCGGCTTCTATGGCTTTTACTGCCGCATCAGAAGACGAATAGACTTCTGTAATCGCCTTCATGTTCATGGAATCCGTAATAATCACTGACTGAAACCGGAGTTCATTTCGAAGGATTTCCGATAGAATCAGACTGGAAAGCGATGCCGGTGTCTGATTGCCGGTCACAAGACTGTAGGATGCATGTCCTACCATGACAAAATCAGCACCTGCCTCAATTCCCGCCTGAAACGGTACGAACTCTGTTTCCCGAAGTTCCTTGATCGTCTTCGCAACATCCACAGACCCTTTATGAGTATCCTCTTTCAAAGAGCCCTGTCCCGGAAAATATTTTAAAACAGCACTCACATTCTGGCTCTGGATGCCTTTCACAGTTTCTTCCACCATACCAGAAACCTGCTTGGAATCGGTACCATAGCTTCTTCCATCCAGTATTTTCTGTTCTTCCTCTGCTGCTACATCTGCTACCGGAGCAAAATTCAGATTAAATCCAAGGTCTTTCATGTAGGCACCAATCCTGCTCCCTTCCTCCTGGACTTTCTGACTGTCCCCAGCCTCTCCAAGCTCCTTTGCCTCCGGTCCTGCTTTTATTTTCATCCCCTTTGCAGATGCAATTCTGGATGTTTTTCCTCCTTCTTCCTCACTTCCGATAAAAAGTGGAATTCTGGACCATTCCTGAAGCGTTCCAATCATTTCTTTTGTTTGCTCCTGAGTCTTCATATTTTTGGAATACAAAATAATTCCTCCCGGAGATAAGGTTGTCACACTCTTTTCCGTCTCTTTTTTCAGACTGGTCAGAGTTCCTGTTTTTCCATCTGTTCGGATGCTGTCCAGACCGACAAAAAGCATCTGGCCCACCTTTTCTTCTGTTGACATGCCTTTTAAGATGTCCATGCTCATCCCATCTAAAGTTACATCATCAATTGTTTCTGTCTCTGTAAGAATGCCTCCTGTTGTAGTCTCCTCTGCTGCCACCTGATTCTCACTGCTTTCCTCTGCTTTTGCAGGGTCCGCCTGATCGTCACTGCCGTCTTTACATCCGGCAAACACAAGACATAACGTCATACAAAAAATCCAGACAAACCTTTTTTTGAAAACAGCAAGCTTTTGTTCCTTCTTCATTTCAATTTCATTCCTTTTTTATTCGTTATTCTGACTTATGACTTTAAAAATTACCGTATTGGCATAAGTCACCGGTTTTGACCTAGCAAAAAAGACCCGCCCGTTTACCGGAGATTCTACTTTGCAAATCTCTTCGCCTGTATAAGGGTCCAGAATATGGGCCAGGACCTGTCCTTTTTTAATTTCATCGCCTGCTTTTACATCCGGAAGATATAATCCGGCTTCCGGACATGGAATTCCGATCAGTTCCTGTTCTTCAATCACCTTGGATTGTTTCTCTTTTTCTCCATCCCAGCGGATTGCACCAATATTGGAAAGAAAACGAAGCACCGACTCTACGGCCTGTTTCGCTGATTCCGGTTCAATCTGATCGGTGCTGTCTGTATACACCGAAAATGCTTCCGTCTCCCAGATCTGCCAGTTATAATTCAACGTGGTTGTATCATATGGCTTCGGCGTTCTTTTTAAAACATAGGGAAGACCGAATTTCTTTGCTGTGTTCAGGTTCTCAAAACCGGTGGTCATCATTCTGACATGAGGTAAAAAAGCACCGGTCATATAAAAACTGGTAAATTGAATCCCATATTCATAATCTTTTATTTTTTCAAACAGCCCATCTGCAATTCTCTGGGTCGTCTCCCCCAGGTTATATCCGGGAAACATACGGTTAATGTCTGTATTATCGGCAGGCCAGAACCGTTTTCCGCTGTTGATGGAATATGGATTGGCAGTTGGAATCACTAAAATCTCTCTTCCGCCCAATATCCTTTTTTCAGATTCCATCCTCTTTAATTCTTTGACCAGCTGGCTGCAGATATAAAGCTGCTGGATTTCATTTCCTCTCAGGGAGCCTACGATGCAGACTGTTTTTTCTCCCTGTCCAAAACGAAATCCGTTAATCCGAAGATCGTCCCTGTATAATGATTTCAGCTGAAATAAAATCTCTTCTCTCATTTTACTTTCCTCCTTAAAATTCTGGCAATCAAAGAGCCCTCATTGACTACCGGGTATTCCCGGAGGGTAAACAAAATGCCGTCACAGGGAGAAAAAATCTCTTCTTCTGTCTGCCCGGTCAGAGGATTCACGATCTCACCGACCAGACTTCCTTCCTCAATTAACCTCCAATGAGATACTTCCGGCAAAAAGACACCGGGAACCTGAGCATTGATAAAGGCTACTTCTTCATCTTTTTCAGAAATGTATGGCTTCCTTACCGGTTCTGTCTCTCCTTCGTACATTCCCATGGATTTCATTAAATTTAAAATTCCTGTAATCAGCTGATCTCCATATTCTTTTGTAATCCGCATCCCAACGCCCATCTCAACCACAAGAGTCGGAACTCCAATACTGTTCAGCGAATGAGCAAGGGTGGATTCCAATACGGTAGAAGCCCCATGGACCCAGATATAATCCACATTTAACTTTTTCGCATAAGGAACCAGCTCTTCTCTTACATTTTCATTGATTCTTACCTGAGGGGCTTCCCGCAGATAAATGTTGCTGGCGTGAATATCAATACATAAATCCGAGTCTTTGAGCGAATCGATAATTTCTGAAGCAATATATTCTGCCAGAGAACCTTCTTTATTTCCCGGAAAAATCCGGTTCATATCCAGGTCAAAATTCGGAAAACCTCTTGTAATGGAATCAATCCCGAGTGGATTTAAGGCAGGATAAATGTCGACAAATCCTTTTAACAGATGTCTTTCATTTTGCAGTCTCCGGTTCAGTTCATAACATACATACTGACCTTCCAGTTCATCCCCATGGGTTCCCGTTACAATACTGATTACTTTTTCTTTTCCCGTCACAGTGGCAGGGGAAATCCGCTGCTTCATGATCTCCAGTGATTCTCCTACCGGCATTTTGGATGCCGCTGCTATTTCGATCATTTTATTTCCTCAACTTTCAATGTTATTTCCTGTGTTTCTTCTGTCAGTCCTAAAAATCTGCCTTTATTTACAATACAATCTTTATAATCTCTCCCTCTTGCAAGGACAATATAATTTTCATCGATCCAAAGATTGTTGGTTGGGTCCAGCCCATACCAGAGATTGTCTTCTTCATTATAGACTTCAATCCAGGCATGGGTCGCTCCTTCTCCAATCATAAACCCTGTCACATACCGGCAGGAATAGCCTAAAAAACGCAAAAATGCAAGCATAATATGGGCATAATCCTGACACACTCCCCGATGTCCAAGAAATGCCTGGGCTGCTGTCGTTTTAATGTTGGTGACCCCACTTTCATAAGAAAAATCCTGATATAATTTTTTCATGACGTAATCTCCGATTCCAAATGCGTTATAAGGCATATAATCGGGAATCTCCTGTTTCATTTTGTCCGGGATGAAAGAATCGGAAACATATTCTTTCATCTCGTCGGACATCTCAGTCAGAGAAGTGGGTCTTTTGTAAAGGGCAAGATTCTCTCCTGCCTTTCCTTGTTCTCTTTTATTATTTACATAAGCTTTGCCTTCTACTACAACCTGGAAATCAGCATGAGGTTCCAGGGTATGTCCCCCCAGAATTCGGTTTCCGAAGGCATCCCGGCTCTCAAACAGTTCCTCCATCGGCGATACTGTCACATGAAGCTCTTCCACCTTCTGCCGGATTGAGGTTTCCGGAAGAGCTTTGATAGAAAAATAGTGAGAACTTACCTGGCTGCTGTATGCCATTTTCGTTTCATAGAAAAAAGCCAGATATTTCATTGGTATAATCTCCTTTATATCTTTACGATTTGTTCTACCGCTTCGATTGCTTCCTGATAGGAAATTTCCGTATCTTCTTCTCCCTCTTCCGGTATAATGTAATTGGCCAGTTTGATAAAGGCTTTTTCACTGTGGACAAGGGAAGTTCGGTCCAAACGATATTCCAGTTTTTTCAGTTCTCTCATCAAGTCGGTTCGATGATACCGCATCCGAAGATACAAATCGATCCGTTCAATTTTCATGCCGGATTTCATCATATTTCTGGAATCCTGATCATCAATGTAATCATCTGCGCAGGCCCAGAAAGCCAGAATATAGTCAATGACTGTCTGAAGGTCAATCAAAGGGGAAGCACTGTGTTTTGCCTTTTTCATCTCATAGATCGCGAGCTGCAGATAAGCAAGGGTCTCTGAGTGGATTTCCTCCCGCATGATAATCGCATTATCATATGCGCGAAGCAAATTACTAAATACAGAATCTACAATATCTGTGTCATAAACATACCGATAACTAAAATCTTCCGTAGACGTATAGATATTAGGAATATTCATTTCTTTGCAATAATTGATATAAGAGTCTTCTTCTACATCAATCATAGAATCATAATTGACAAAGAATTTTCTTAAGGTTGTATAGACTCTTTCACTGTAACGGCCAAGCCAGTACAGATTGCTCGCCTTTTCTACTGAGATAATACCCATGTGTCTTTAAAGCCTCCTCCCTGTGATGAATTCACTACAAATGAATCCGGGTTTCTGGAAAAACGGGTCAGACCGCTCTTCCATACGACTGTTTCTTCTCCGCTAAGAACAAAAGCTCTAAGATCTGCCTTTCGAGGCACAACCTTCCCTTCATCCTCAATATCGATATCCAGGAAATCAATTACTTCCTGGGCAATAAATCTTCTGGATTCTTTGCGGATAATCTCTTTGTATCGTTCCAGTTCTTCTTTCGTCAAACGATCACCAAATACAACTCCGTAGCCTCCGGCTTCAGCCACATCCTTGATTACCAGTTTATGAAGATTCTCTAATACATATTTCCTGTCTTCCTCATAAAAAGGAAGATAAGTAGGAGCATTATTTAAAATCGGCTCCTCTCCTAAATAGTATTGTATCATCTTTGGCACAAAGTAGTAAATACCTTTATCATCAGCTACCCCATTGCCCGGGGCATTGATAATTGCTACATTTCCTTTTCGGTATACATCCATGAGGTGAGGAACCCCGATCAAAGATTCTTCTTTGAATGTCATCGGATCCAGGTAATCATCAGAAATTCTCCGATATACAGCACCTACCTTCTGATCCCGTCCCCGGTAATCTTTAAAATAGAGAGAATCGCCTTTTACAATCAGGTCAGAATTCATGGCAAGGACTGCTCCGGACTTTTCTGCCATATAAGAATGTTCAAAGTAAGCCGCATTATATCTTCCCGGCGTTAAAATCACATTGATGCCGCCTGTATTGGAATAATCCATAGTCGCCTTTAAAATATCCGCATAATTCCGATTGTCTTCCACATGATACTGGCGGAAAATAGCCGGTGCGGCTCGTCTGCACAGATTTCTGGCAATCATCGGATAAGAAGCCCCTGATGGCACTCTTAAGTTGTCTTCTAATATGTACCAGGTTTTATCCTTCCCCTGCACCAGATCGATTCCCGAGATATGGCTGTAAATTCCTTTTGGAGGAACAATTCCCTCACATTCTGCCAGATATCCCGGAGAGGAATAAATAAAATCTTCCGGAATGATGCCATCTTTTAATATCTTTTTTTCTCCATAAATGTCTTTGATAAAAAGATTCAGGGCATCGACCCTCTGTTTCAATCCTTTTTCCAGGCAATCAAATTCCTCTTTGGGGATAATTCTTGGAATTGCATCAAACGGAAACAACTGTTCTTTAAACACATTGTTCTTATAGATTCCAAACTTTACGCCGTACCTGGCTAACAGCCTGTTGATGACTTCCGTATGGTCTGTCAATTCATACATATACATTCTCTCCTTTCCCTTCGCCTTCTTTCAGACTTAGCTATAAGAAAAAAAGACGTTCTGCAAAAACTGCAGAACGCCTTCGTCCTCTTTCTCATATGTAATATATTATAGAAAAATCCTGAACAGGATTCATTCTTCTCAGTGAATAAAAATACTCCTTATGCCTCCCTGATTCCGAGAATCTTCTCTACTTCTTCCTGCATCTTCTCTGTCTCACAGACAGTATTGTGAAGAACAGGAGCTGTACGAATCTCTTCAATTGCTCTTGGAACTGCCACTTTAGATAAACGATTCAGCTCATCTACCAGCTCAAAATCTCCCTTCACGTCATATGCCGGATCAATAGCATTCATGACACTTCTGGTAAACTTATATGGACTGGCAGTAGAAGCAATAATGGCAGGAGTCATATCCTTCGTTGCTTCTTTATATTTCTTATATACTTTGGCAGCTACCGCTGTATGGGTATCCATAATATAACCTGCCTGTTCGTATACTTCCTTAATCACACCGGCTGTCTCTTCCTCTGTCGCATATCCGCCCCAGAAATCAGAAAGTCCTTCTCTCATCTCATCGGTAATCTGATATAAACCTTTGGAAGCCAGATCATTCATAAACTCCATATTCTTTGCGGCACTTTCTCCTGCCAGTTTATAAATCAGACGCTCCAGATTGGAAGAAATCAGAATATCCATCGATGGAGATGAGGTTAAAACAAATTCTCTGTTTCTATCATAACATCCACTCTGGAAGAAATCAAATAAAACTTTATTTTCATTGGAAGCACAGATTAACTTGGCAATTGGAAGTCCCATCTGTTTTGCATAATAGGCCGCCAGAATATTACCAAAGTTTCCGGTTGGCACAACAACATTCATTGGTTCATGGAGTTTGATTTCTCCATTCTTCACCATAACGCCGTAGGCATAAACATAATATACAATCTGCGGAACCAAACGGCCAATATTAATCGAATTGGCAGAAGAGAACTGATATCCGGCCTGATCCAGCACTTTTCCAAATGCTTCATCGGAGAACATCTTTTTCACGCCGGTCTGTGCATCATCAAAGTTCCCTTTGATTCCGATTACATAGGTATTCTTTCCCTTCTGGGTAACCATCTGTTTCTCCTGAATCGGGCTTACACCATTCTTTGGATAGAATACAATGATCTTTGTTCCCGGTACATCTGCAAATCCTGCCAATGCAGCTTTCCCGGTATCTCCGGATGTGGCAGTTAAAATGACGATCTCATTCTCTACCTGATTCTTCTTAGCAGAAGTAGTCAATAAATATGGAAGAATGGAAAGTGCCATATCTTTAAATGCTATGGTTGCGCCATGGAAAAGTTCCAGATAGTTGGCGCCGTCTGCTTTTTTTACCGGAGCAATCTCTTTACAGTCAAATTTATCATCATATGCACTGTTAATGCAATAGCAAAGCTCTTCTTTCGTAAAATCTGTCAGAAAAAGCTTCATAACTTCATAAGCAGTCTCCTGATAAGACTTACCAACCAGTTCCTCTAAAGGGATGTCCAGCTGAGGAATATAAGAAGGTACATATAATCCTCCCTCTTTCGCAAGTCCATGTAAAATCGCCTGGGAAGCTGTTACTGTCTCATTATCATTCCTTGTACTTTTGTAAATTAATTCCATCGGTTAACACCTTTCTTATTATGGGGTTTTCGTCATATGCTTTCTTTTGCGCTAACGCAAGAAAACGCATGACCCATTATAACACATTTTCCTATATGGGACAAGTTCTAAATCCAAAGGGATTCTTTTCTGCCTTTTTTGATTCGAAAATCAATCCGATTATTTATAAAATTCGTGCCCCTCATACTCAAACAACCAAGTCAGAGATTTATCAAACCAGGATACGTTATCTGAATCTGCCAATGCTCTTTCTACAAAATACAGCGCCCCTTTTGAATAATCTTCCCCGGTCAATGCCCGGTCAATACACTCTTTCGTAGATTCCTGAACCGTAACGGAATAATATCTTCCATCTGCTACCGGAGAAAACTGAACCGCTCCGTTCACATTCTGAAAGACGACTTCCTCCACTGAATCCGGAAATTCCTGATTTCTGACTCGATTTAAGATTACATTTGCCACAAGTATTTTACTTTTTTTATCTTTATCTGTTGCTTCTGCCTCTACAATCCTTGCCAGAATATTATATTCTTTCTGGCTCAGTTTCGTGATATTATTTTGTACCAGAACAGCTTCTTCAATGGCGTCCTCATTTGCTTTTCTCATTTTTACTTTCTCTGTCATCGCATCTCTGGCCAGATCCTCGTTCACCTGCTGCTCCAATCTGGGAATTGCCTCATTCACGGTTTCATGGGAAATAGTATAAATCTGGCTTTCCGTCACTACTTTGCTGGCCTCATAAATTGGCATACTATCTGCCGTTACCGTTGTCTGACTTTTCTTCGTAAAGACAGCCATCATAACCGAAAATCCCAATAGAATCATCAGAATACCTGTCAGATAAAATTGTTGTTTTGTCATTTTCATATCATCACCTCTGCACATCTACCAATGAAATGACCCTTTTATTTTCCATTCCTTAATCTTTTTGTAACATTTGGCTCAGACATCTCTATTATAGGGAAGTTTATAAATCGGGTCAAGCTTGGTTTTTTTTTCATATTTTTTTAGAACCACCTTTTTTATTCATAAGTCATGATATAGTATATGACATAACCATTTAATTTTATTCATATTTTATAATAAAGTGTTAAATTTTTATTACATTTAATCGGATGGGCGGGTAATTAGCCCGCCCTCCACACCACCGTGCGTACCGTTCGGTACACGGCGGTTCACAAGTTTTCACATACTTTCAGATACTGGTCATACATGGATGGATATCCGAG
>JALEPU010000002.1 GCA_022766905.1 Lachnospiraceae bacterium | reverse complement strand
ACGGTCTGCGTGTAGTTCCTTGTAAACTGACCTAAGTATCTTTTTTAACATCTCCGTTTGGAATTCCGGAACTGATTGGGGTTTTCCTTGTGGTTTTGGTACATAAATGGAAGCATAATACTTTACTAAGTATTGGAATCGGAACGATTTGTTATATGGTTCTGATTCAGGTAGTTTTTGGATAAAGTGGTTTTTCTTGCAGGATAAGTTGACGAAGAAGAAAAGCCTTTGATACAATAAGAACAGGTATGAAAAAGTTATGATTGACAGACATACAATTCTGTCATGGATTTGAACTATTGATATCGGATTAGAAGAAAAAAATAAAGGTAAGACAGAAAGATATGAGCAGAATAATAGTAGGGATACTGGCCCATGTAGATGCAGGAAAGACGACCTTATCGGAAGCCCTTTTGTATCAGACAGGCAGTATCAGAAAAATAGGACGAGTCGATAAAAAGGATACTTTTCTGGATACCGATGTTCAGGAAAGAGCAAGAGGGATTACCATTTTTTCCAAACAGGCAGAACTTGCCTTTCAAGATTTGGAAATCACCTTGTTGGATACACCGGGACATGTGGATTTCTCTGCAGAGATGGAGAGAACATTACAGGTGCTAGATTATGCAATCCTTGTCATTAGCGGCTCCGATGGAGTACAGGGACATACGAATACATTGTGGAAACTATTAGAAAAATACCGAATACCGGTATTTTTGTTTATCAATAAAATGGATCAGCCGGGAACAGATAAGGAGACGATTCTTGCCCAATTAAAAGAACGGCTCAGTGATGGCTGTATTGATTTTGAGGCAGAGGATACAGAGAAATTTTACGAAGATCTTGCTGTAACAGAAGAAACGATGCTGGAGTCTTTTCTGGAAGAAGGAAAGATTGCCGGACGGGATATACAAAAGGCTATCAAAAGACGAAAAGTATTTCCCTGTTATTTTGGTTCTGCCTTAAAATTAGACGGAGTAGAAGCTTTTTTGCAGGGGATTTATCAATATACAGAGGAGAAAGAGTATCCGGATTCTTTTGGAGCAAGAATTTATAAAATATCCAGAGATGACCAGGGAAATCGTCTGACCCATATGAAGATTACAGGGGGAAGCCTAAAAGTAAAAGATTTGTTAAAAGGACGGGACTGGGAAGAAAAAGTGAATCAGATTCGGATTTATTCCGGAGAGAAGTATAAGACCAGTCCGGTTGTGAAGGCGGGAGAAGTCTGTGCAGTATGCGGGCTTACTATGACAAAAGCCGGCGAAGGCCTTGGAATAGAAGAGAAGAAAAATACGCCTTTGCTGGAGCCTGTTTTTACTTACTGCATTCTGCTGCCGGAAGGCTGTGATGCCAGCCAGATGCTTCCAAAAATTCGACAGCTGGAGGAAGAAGATCCCCAGCTTCATATCCATTGGAATGAAGATTTAGGAGAGATTCAGGCTCAGATGATGGGAGAAGTTCAGATTGAAATTCTGCAGAATCTGATCGAGGAACGATTTGGAGTAAAAGTGGCCTTTGACGAAGGAAATATTGTATATAAAGAAACGATATCAGACCGGGTAGAAGGAGTGGGGCATTATGAGCCATTACGCCATTATGCCGAGGTTCACCTTATTCTGGAGCCCCTGGAAGAAGGAAGCGGCCTGGTATTTGAAACAACCTGCAGCGAAGATAAGCTGAATCGAAACTGGCAGAGGCTGATTCTTACTCATCTGATGGAAAAAGAACATCGGGGTGTTCTTATGGGTGCACCCATTACCGATATGAAGATTACCCTGGCATCCGGCCGGGCTCACCAAAAACATACAGAAGGTGGAGATTTCAGACAGGCAACTTACAGGGCGGTTCGTCAGGGCCTTAGAAAGGCTCAATCTGTCCTCTTAGAACCCTGGTACGATTTTCGGATAGAACTTCCCAAATCCTGTGTCGGCAGAGCAATGAGTGATGTGGAAAAAATGAAAGGAACCTTTGCTCTGGAATATGAGGAAGACCAAAGTCAGGAAGGAGAAGAGTATTCAATTATTACAGGTAGTGCACCGGTTTATGAAATGAGAGGATATGCGGGAGAAATCAGAGCATATACGAAAGGGCTTGGACGATTTTTTTGTACTCTTTCCGGATATCGGCCCTGTCATAACGAAGAAGAAATCCTGTCGGTCCATGTTTATGATCCAGAAGCAGATCTGGATAATCCTACCAGCTCGGTTTTTTGTGCTCACGGTGCCGGATTTGTAGTAAACTGGGATCAGGTTGAAGACTATATGCATCTGGAAAGTGTTTTAAAAGCGGAAAAAAAGACCGAAGAAAATAAAATAGTTGTTTCCAGGGATAAAACAGAAGAAAGATGGATCGGAGAAGACGAGGTAGAGGCGATTATTCAGCAGACCTTTTATGCCAATCAGCAAAAAGGTGAGAAAAAAAGGCAGTATAAAAAAAGCAGGAGCAGAGAGTATGAGTTTTCAGGAACAACCTATTATTCTTCCACTCAAGCAGGAGCTTATCGTGAAAAATCAAAAGAGAAAAAGGAAGAATATCTTCTGGTAGATGGATATAACATTATTTTTGCCTGGGAGGAGCTTTCAAAACTGGCACAGGAAAATATTGACAGTGCCCGCGATAAATTAATGGATCTTTTATGTAATTATCAGGGAATTCGCCGTTGCAATCTGATCGTTGTTTTTGATGCATATCGGGTCAAAGGACATGATACGGAAACACTGAATTATCACAATATTCATGTAGTATATACAAAAGAAGCAGAGACAGCAGATGCTTATATTGAAAAATTTGCTCATGAAAATGGGAAAAAATATCAGATTACAGTAGCAACTTCCGACAGACTGGAGCAGATGATTATTACCGGAGCCGGCTGTCAGCTTTTATCAGCGCGAGAGTTTAAAGAAGAGGTCGAAAAAGAAGAACAAAAATTGCGTGAGGAGATTCTGGAGCAGCAAAAAAGCAGAAGGAAGGATGGGCAGACAATAGAAGATGCCGTCACATCTGAAAAAATACATGAATTTTATCAGCAGGTAAATCAGGAGGAAACATGAGCAGCTTTGTAGAACTGAAAAATGTAAAAAAAATATATCATATGGGTGAAGTGGATATTCCGGCTGTGGACGGAGTAAATTTTCAGATTGAAAAAGGAGAATTTGTTGTAATTGTCGGACCTAGTGGTGCAGGGAAGACGACCATCCTGAATATTTTGGGAGGAATGGACACTTGTGATGAAGGAAGTGTGATGGTAGACGGTCAGGAAATTGCCGGACTTTCCGGGAGAAAACTGACTTCTTATCGAAGAGATGAAATTGGATTTGTCTTCCAGTTTTATAATCTGGTGCAGAACCTGACGGCATTGGAAAATGTAGAACTGGCTTTACAGATCTGTAAAGATCCTTTGGATGCCAAAGAGGTTCTTTCCAATGTTGGACTTGCAGAAAGACTTTATAATTTTCCTGCCCAATTATCGGGAGGAGAACAGCAAAGAGTTGCGATTGCCAGAGCCTTGGCAAAAAATCCGAAACTTTTGTTGTGTGATGAGCCGACAGGAGCTTTGGATTATCAGACAGGAAAAGCGATTTTAAAACTGTTGTCAGATACCTGCCATAACCTGGGGATGACAGTCATTGTTATTACCCACAATATGGCCATTGCACCGATGGCAGACCGGATGATTCGGCTTAAGAACGGAAAAGTAGTCGAGATGATTCAAAACGACAATCCGACAGATGTAAGTCAAATTGAATGGTAAGGGGAACATAGGGCCATGAGAAGAAAAAATGTTTTATTAAAAGATTTATATATGGAATTTCGAAAAAGCTGGCCCCGGTTCGTCTCGATTCTGATTATGGTCATGCTGGGGGTTGCATTTTTATCCGGAATTCGTGCCTGTAGTCCGGATATGAAAAAGAGTGCGGATACATTTTATGATCGAATGAATCTGATGGACATTCGAATTTTTGGAGATCTGGGTGTGACGGAAGATGATTTAGAGGAAGTAAAACAGGTTGATGGGGTAAAAGAGGCAGAAGGAAGTTATACCTCAGATGTTTTATGGACCACTGAGGATAATCAACTGGCAGTCAAGCTAATGTCGGCAGGAGAAAAACTGGACCAGATTGACATAAAAGAAGGAAGGATGCCGGAGACGTCAGGAGAATGTCTCATTGACAGCAGGCTGGCAGAAAAAGAAGGATATGGAATCGGGGATGTGATGGAATTTAAGTCGGGATCGGAAGATGAACTATCCGATACCATTGTAAAAGATTCTTTTACTATTGTAGGAATTGGCCAGAGCCCTTATTATTTAAGCCTGGATCGAGGAACAACAAAGATCGGAAACGGTGATTTAAGTGGATTTGTAATTCTGTTGCCGGAAGACTTTACGTTGGAGATTTACACTCAGTTGATTGTATCCGTAGACGGAGCCAAAAATCTTCTCTGTTATTCTGATGAATATGAAGAAAAAGTTGACGGCGTTATTCGTTCCGTAGAAGAGATTGCAGGAGAAAGATGCCAGATTCGTTATGACTCTGTTATGGAAGAAGGAAAGGAGAAAATTGCAGACGGGGAACAGGAAATCGCCGATGCAAAAAAGAAACTTTCCGATGGACAGAAAAAAATAGATGATGCCAAAAAAGAACTGGATGACGGTAAAAAAGAGATTGAAAAAAATGAAGATCTTTTAAAAAACAGTGAAGCGAAAATAAAGCAATCAGAAACTCAGATTGCAAAAGGCAAACAGCAGATTGCAGACGGAAAGAAAAAGCTTAATCAGGCAAACAAACAATTGGTTGCTTCAAAAAAGAAACTGGATCAGGCAAAAGCAGAATATAACAAAGGGAAAAAAGAATATGATCAGGGAAAAGCTCAGTTAGATGCAGCAAAGAGCCAGGTTACGTTAGGAGAAAGTCAGATTGCAGAGGCAAAGAAAAAAATTGCCCAGGGAAAAGAAGCCTTGGCCGGACAGGAAGGAACTATCGAGGCACTGAAAAAGCAGATTGCAGCTTTAGAAGGGCAGGAAGGTATAGATGAAGAGTCGCTTTTGCAGATGAAAAACACGGTACAGGCCTTTGAAAAACAAAAAGTCGAACTGGAACAGACTGAAAAAGAGATTGCTAAGAAGGAAAAAGAGATTGCTGCTGCAAAACAACAAATCAAAGAGAAAGAGCCGGCTTTGGCAAAAGCAAAAAAACAGCTGGATGCAGCAAAAAAACAGCTTTCTGAAGGAGAAAAACAATATCAGGAAGGATATGCAGAATATACCAGCAATAAAAAGCAGCTGGAAACAAAACAAAAAGAATTAAAACAGGGGGAAGAAAAACTTAAAAAGGGAAAGCAGGAACTGAAAGAAGGAAAAGAGAAACTTGCTGCTGCAAAAAAAGAACTAAGCGAGGGAGAAGAAGAATTTCAGTCAGCTCAAAAAAAATGGCTGAAGAAAAAAGCAGATGCCCAAAAAGAAATCAAAGAAGGCGAAGAGGAGCTTGCCGATGCAAAAAAAGATCTGGAAAATCTGGAAGAACCAGAATGGTATGTGCTGGGAAGAGATTCCATTCAGACCTTTGTGGAGTATGAAATGGATGCAGATCGGGTTGCAGCAATCGGAAAAGTAGTTCCGGTTATTTTCTTCCTTGTAGCGGCTTTGGTTTGCCTGACGACGATGACTCGTATGGTATCGGAAGACAGAACTCAGATTGGAGTGCTAAAAGCACTTGGATATACACAAAGGCAGATCAGTATGAAATACATGGTTTACGCCATATCTTCCAGTTTCATTGGAAGTGTACTTGGATTTTTACTGGGACAGAAGGTGATTCCGATTGTGGTCATAAAGGCATATGGTATTATGTATACCAATCTTCCGGATTGTCTGTCACCGCTTCATCTCAGTTATTCCTTATATTCAACGGCAGCTGCAATGATTTGTATTGTCGCGGCGACTTATGCAGCCTGCCGTAAGTCGGTAAAAGCGGTTCCGGCTGAACTGATGCGTCCGGAATCTCCAAAAGCCGGGAAGAAGATTATACTGGAAAGAATTCCATGGTTTTGGAAACGGTTGAATTTCTCTCAGAAAGCGGCAATGAGAAATTTAATGCGTTATAAAAAAAGACTGGCGATGACCGTAATCGGAATAGGCGGATGTATGGGACTTTTACTGGTCGGTTTTGGATTAAAAGACTCCATTATGGCCATAGGAACTTTGCAATTTGGTCAGGTAAGACTTTATGATGCCAGTTTTGGACTGGAAGAAGATGCAAGCGATGAAGAAAGAGAAGAATTGTATGATACTCTTTCCGCTGATTCCAGAGTCAAAAACCAAATTTGGGTAAAAGAATCTTCCATCGATGTAAAAAAAGATGGAACAGAAAAATCTGCTTATCTGGTAGTGCCAAAAGAAACAGAGAGGCTGAATGATTTTATCACTTTAAAAGAGAGACTTTCGGATAAAACCTATCATTTAAATGATGAGGGAGTTATTGTGACGGAAAAACTGGCTTCTTTATTGGGAGTAGAAAAAGGAGATTCCATTCAGTTGAAAGAAGATGATGATAAAGAAGTCTCGGCAAAAATCATAGGAATTGTAGAAAATTATTATTTCCACTATGTATTTTTAAGTCCGGCCTTATATGAAAAACTATATGGTGAGCCTGTTTGCTATAATCATATTTATACCATTAATAAGACAAATACGGAGAAGTTTGAAGATCGGATTCAGACGGACTACATGGAATTGTCCATGGTATCCAATGTAACCTTTGTAAGCGGAACGGCCCAGCGGGTTGCTGATCTTTTAAGAAGTATGGATGCAGTCATTTACATTATTGTAATTGCGGCGGGAATGCTGGCATTTGTCGTCCTTTATAATTTGAATAACATCAATATCGGGGAACGGAAAAGGGAACTTGCAACCTTAAAGGTTCTGGGATTTTATGATACAGAGGTGTCCGAATATATTTTCCGGGAAAATGTCGTCCTGACCATATTGGGAATTATTGCTGGAGTGGGAATCGGTCTGTTTCTCCACCGATTTGTCATTTCGACCGTAGAAGTGGACTTGATGATGTTTGGAAGAAATATTTCCTTCAAAAGTTATGCATACAGCGTTGGATTGACCATATTTTTTGCATCTTTCATTAATTTTATGATGCATTTTAAAATCAAAAAAATTGATATGATTGAATCTTTGAAAAGTGTGGAGTAAAATATCGTCTTAAAAATGAACGAAAAAAAGAAAGTTTTTATGAAAATCTTGTAAAATATTTCACATTTACATTAGAAAAAGAATCTTTTATAATGAAATACATATGAAGAAAAATTTCAGGTTTTAAGAATTCAAAGAGAAAAGAAGGAGATTTTATGCATTTTAAAGAGATTACCCTGAAAGACAAAGAGGAGATAGACAGTATTTTCAGCCAGGTAGAGTTAAGAGACTGTGACCGTTCTTTTGCTGCTGCCTGGCTGTGGAAAGACCATTATAAAGTAGATTATACCGTTCTTCATGGTATGTTAGTCTTCCGTTCCCGCCTGAACGGAACAAGCTTTAGCTTTCCGGTGGGAGAAGGAAACAAAAAAGAGGCTCTTTGTGAGCTTAGACAGTACTGTGAGGAAGAGGGAATTCCATTCCGGCTTCATAGTTTGTCCAGAGAGGACGAAGAATATTTGAACAAAGAATATCCCGGAATGTATGAGATTAAGTTTTCAAGAGACGACGCGGATTATGTGTATCTGGCTGAGAAGCTTCGGACTCTTTCCGGGAAAAAATATCATGGCAAGAGAAATCATATCAATAAATTCAAAGAAAACCATGAATGGAGCTATGAAAAGATTGATGATACAAACCGACAGGAATGCCTGGATATGTTAGAAGAGTGGAAAAAGCAGAACTGTGATACAGAAGATATGGAAAAACATGAAGAAATCTGTGTTTCCCGTAATGCGTTAGTCCATATGGAAGAACTGGGACTTACCGGTGGAGCAATCCGGGCAGAAGGAATTATCATAGCATTTTCAATAGGGGAACGGATCTGTGAAGATACCTTTGTTGTTCATATTGAGAAAGCATTTGCCAATATCCAGGGAGCTTACCCATTGATCAATCAGCAGTTTGTGATTCATGAAGCAGGCGATTGTATGTATATTAATCGGGAAGACGATTGCGGGGAAGAAGGACTTCGAAAAGCAAAACTTTCTTATCATCCGGTTATGCTGGTGGAAAAAGGATATGCCTGTTTGGCAGCAGAACAGCAGCGGTGTATGAAGATGAATGAAGACATGCAGGTAGGGGCATAACAGGCTTATGCCCTACTTTTATGCAAGTCGAAGAGAACTGTATGTCGAATTCTTACAAAATGATTTCGAAAAAACACAGGATTTGTCTGATTGACTCTTGACAGCGTTTTTCTGAAAAGGTAGAATTAATAAAATATGTTTTATAGGAGGAGACTATGCGACATTTAATTGATCCGATGGACTTATCTGTAGAAGAGATTGACGAGATTCTTGATTTAGCGGATGATATTATATTGAATAAGGAAAAATATCAGGAAGTGTGCAAGCACAAGAAGTTGGCCACTTTATTTTTTGAACCAAGTACAAGAACAAGACTTAGTTTTGAAGCTGCTATGATGGAGCTCGGAGGTAATGTACTTGGCTTTTCTTCTGCCAGCTCTTCTTCTGCCAGCAAGGGAGAAAGTGTTGCCGATACCATTCGTGTGGTAGGCTGTTATGCAGATATTATTGCAATGAGACATCCAAAAGAAGGGGCACCTTTTGTAGCAAGCCAGTATTCTCCGGTGCCGATTATCAATGCGGGAGATGGGGGACATAATCATCCGACACAGACTCTTACAGATTTGTTGACGATTCGAAGAGAAAAAGGACGCCTGAACAAACTGACGGTTGGATTTTGCGGCGATTTGAAGTTTGGACGTACGGTTCATTCCCTGATCAAGGCACTGTCCCGATATGATGATATTGAATATATTATGATTTCTCCGGAAGAATTACAGATTCCGGAATATATTAAAAAGGATGTATTTGAGAAAAAGAAGATTCCTTTCGAAGAAGTAAGAACAATGGAAGAAGTAATGCCAAGACTGGATATCTTATATATGACAAGAGTACAGAGGGAGCGTTTCTTTAATGAGGCTGATTATATTCGATTAAAAGACAGCTTTATTTTAGATATGGACAAACTTGAGACAGCCAAAAAAGACTTATCTATTTTACACCCGCTTCCAAGAGTGAATGAGATTTCTGTCAAAGTAGACCAGGATCCAAGAGCCTGCTATTTCAGACAGGCTTTAAATGGCAAATTCGTGAGAATGGCCCTGATTATGAAATTGTTAGGAGTGAATGCGTAAGTGAGAATCGATAGTATCAAAAACGGAATCGTATTAGACCATATTAAAGCGGGCAAGAGTATGGAGATTTATGAAGTGCTGGGACTTTCCAAGCTGGATTGCTCTGTTGCGATTATTAAGAATGTGCCAAGCAAAAAGATGGGGAAAAAGGATATTTTAAAAATTGCAGACAAGTTTGATATCGATCTGGATGTACTTGGCTATATTGACCCGGATATTACAGTTTGTATTATTGAAGATGGAAAGATTGTTGAGAAACGACAGTTAGAGCTTCCGGAAAAGATTGTGAATGTAGTAAAATGTAAAAATCCACGTTGTATTACTTCTGTGGAACAGGAAATCGACCATGTCTTTAAGCTGGCAGACCGGGAAAAGCGAATTTACCGTTGCCAGTATTGTGAAGCAAAACAGCCAAAGTACTAATATGATTACACAAGTTATGTTCAGGAGGAACTTATGATTCGAAGAGCAATAAGTGATGTTAGAAGATATTGGGGATATGCTGTGTATTCCGCCAAATCCGATTTGAAATCAGAAGTAGCCAATTCTCACTTGAACTGGTTATGGTGGATTTTGGATCCCCTTTTGTTTATGCTGGTTTACAGTTTTATTTCTATTATTGTGTTTGGTAAATCCGAACAATATTTTCCTATATTCGTTTTTATCGGTTTGAATAGCTGGAATATGTTTGAAAAAACGGTAAAAGGCAGTGTAAAGCTGGTTTCAGCCAACCGGTCTATCGTATCAAAGGTGTATTTACCAAAGTTTATCCTCATTATCAGCAAGATGATGGTAAATGGGTTTAAAATGTTGGTTGCCTTCAGCCTGGTTGTTATTATGATGATAATGTACCGCGTGCCAATTACGATTAAGATACTATATGTCATTCCCGTATTTATGATTTTATTGCTGGTATCTTTTGCTTTTAGTACAATTCTGCTCCATTTTGGTGTATTTGTAGAAGATTTGGCCAATGTAGTAACGGTACTTTTAAAATTAGTATTTTACTTATCCGGTATTTTCTATAATATTGTAAAAAGGGTTCCGGCACCGTATAATAACTATCTGTTAAAAATGAATCCAATGGCCCTTATTATGAATGATCTGCGTAATACGATGCTGTATGGAGCAGATCCTCATTTTAAAGCGCTGGCATTATGGGCTGTACTGGGTATTATCATAAGCTTAGTGGGTATGAAGATAATCTACAAATATGAAAACAGTTATGTAAAGGTGATTTAAGATGGAAGCAGCGATTACAGTAAAAGATTTAAAATTACGATATAAATGTCTGAACCGTATGTCAATCAAAAAGTCTTTGTTAAGTATTAAAAAGACAAAAGTAGAAACTTTTGAGGCATTAAGAGGGGTCAGCTTTGAGATTCCAAAAGGAGAAATCCTTGGAATCGTTGGCAAAAACGGAAGTGGTAAATCCACACTTCTGAAAACATTAGCCGGCATTTTCGCTCCTGATGAAGGTTCCATTGATCTTCATGGCTACAGTATTTCCCTGTTGGCAATCGGCGTCGGTTTTCAGAAAAGATTAAGTGGCAGAGAGAATATTCTTTTATCCGGATTGCTTCTTGGATTCACAGAAGAACAGATTCGGGAAAAGATGGATGAAATCATCAAATTTGCCGAACTTGGAGATTTTATTGACCGGCCGGTAAAAACCTATTCCAGTGGTATGTATTCCAAACTTGCATTTTCTATTACAGCTGTTTTGAATACCGACATTATGCTGATTGATGAGGTTTTAAGTGTTGGTGATTCCAAATTTAAAAAGAAAAGTTTTAAAAAGATGCAGGAATTGATTCAGGATAAAAACCGTACTGTTGTGATTGTATCACATAGTACGGAGACGTTAAAGAAACTGTGTACTTCTATTTTATGGATTCATGAAGGAGAAGTAAAGATGCAGGGTCCGACAGATGAGGTACTGGATATCTATGAAGAATTTATGTCATAAAAAATGTATGTTTTTCGCTTTTTTAGTGTCTCTTTTACCAAGAATGGTGATTGCACTTTTGATTGCCCCGGTTAGAACCGTATCCGATGAAATTGTAACAATGGCAGCCGGAGCAACCTTAGCAGGACTTGACTGGACAGCCGTAGTGGGAAACTACGGCTATTTTTATGGTGGCGGTTTTAGCATGTTGACGGCACCGTTTTTTGCTATAACAGACAATCCCTATGTCATCTATGGCTGCTATCTTTTAACTTTAAGTCTGATGCAGGCCTTGATTGCAGTGTTTGCCTATAAAATTCTTCATGAATTTATGGGTGTAGAAGAGAAGAAATTTTTATTTTTAGCATCCGTAGCCTGTTCCTATTTTGTAGTTACTCGTGCTACACTTGTTTATAATGATAATGTTCTGGTCTTTCTTTCCTGGATGCTTGCTTATTTTTTAGGCAGATTATTTCTTGACCAGGATAATAAAAGGAAAAAAAGACTTTGGACTTTACTTACTGTCGCAGTGCTGGCTTATAGCCGTATGGTGCATACCCGGGCGATTACCTATTGGATTGCTTTTTTGATTTTAATTGTGTTGTATGGTATATTTTACAGAAAATTACTGGTGTCCAAACTGGTGATCCCCCTTCTGGCAGCCGGTTTTGTACTGTCTGATTCTTTTAACAGCTGGCTGAAAAGCACGCTTTGGGCATCTCAAAACGGATCAACGTTGATTAATAGTGAGATTCAGGTGGCCACATCAAAGTCACTTTCTGATCCATGGGTTTTTAAAACCTGGCTGAAAATATATGCAGGGCAGATTCAGACAATTCTTATCTTTTCCGGTGGTATGGTTCTTATTTGTCTGTTGCTCTATGCTGTTTTTTATATTTCCTATTTGGGAAAGAATCGGGGAAAAGAGAGGGAAAACTGGGAAACCATTGTTTTTCTTTTTGGAATCTTTTTTATAGGGTGTGTGGCAATTACCATTGTCGGTCAGTCATTTATTTGGCTGGATGGAGCGGTAGATGCTATGAATAAAGGCTATGGTACTACAGAGTACGGGTTGAAAGTTTTCGGATATGTGAGATATTTCGGACCTTATCTTGGGCCTGCTTTTTTGGGCGGTTTACGATTACTCTATGAAAAACGAGATAAGATGAAAGGATATGTGCTTGCCGGGTTTGGAACCGGGGCAGTTCTGCTTCTGTTCTGGATGAAATTTATTTTTCCTTATATTTGCAATAATATCAATTGTGCAGAGGTGTTTTTTGCTTTTTCTCTCTGGAAAAGAGGAACGGAAATCACAAAGGCTGTATATCTGCCAGGGGTCATTTGTTATTTGATTTTATTTGGTGTGCTTGGAATTCTTTTGATTCGAAAAAAGCCGAATCATGCGATTACCATTCTGGTTCTGTCTTTGATGTTTCAGTATTGTTGGACCAGTTATGGACATGACATGGCTTATTCCAGATATAATGCAGATTTTGCAGATAAAGGATACGAATACGTAAAAGAACTGGAAAAAAACGGTGAGGAAGTACCGGAGAAAATTTATGTCATTGATACATCCAGAAAGACAAAACATCAGAATTTCTTTATGTATCAATTCTTTTTAAATCGATATAAAATTATCCCGGAGTATCCGCCGGAAGATAATGAAGATTGTCTTGTCTTTTCCAATCTGGAAAATGATGAAAAACTTCTGGACCAGGGATATACATGTAGGAAACTGGACTGGAATGAATTTTTCTACGAGAAAGAAAATACAGATTAGAAAGCATGTCTGAAGGTTTTCTTTCCTTTACAGGAAGACTTTTAATTGATATAATGAGCCAAGAGTATAAAAACAAATGATTTATTTAAGAAAGAAAGGGTGTCTTATGAACAAAGATCGAATTGCTATGGTCGTTCCAATTAAAATGAATAACGAACGACTTCCAGGAAAAAATACAAAATTATTAAATGGAAAACCATTGATTCATTACATTTTAGAAGCATTAAAAAAGTCTGCAAAATGCGATGAAATTTATGTATATTGCAGCAATGAGGATATCATTCCATATCTTCCGGAAGGTGTTCAGTTCTTAAAAAGAGATGAGAAGCTGGATCTGCCTACGTCGAACTTTACTCAGATATTCCAGGCCTTGGTGGATCAGCTGGATCGGGATATCTATGTTTATGCACATGCTACAGCTCCATTTTTAACAGCTGAGACAATTGCAAAATGTATTGATGCCGTAGAAAGCGGAGAATATGATTCTGCATTTACAGCAGTAAAAATCCAGGATTTCCTCTGGAAAGATGGAGAACCTTTAAACTTTGATGCCGCGAATCTTCCAAGAAGCCAGGATTTAGAGCCGATTTATCGGGAAACATCCGGTATGTGGGTATTGCGAAAAGAAGTATTTACGAAGCTTCGAAGAAGAATAGGGGAACATCCGTATATTGCAGAGGTTCCATTTATTGAATCGATTGATATCAATAATCCGGAAGACTTTGAGCTGGCAAAACTCATGGCAACTGTAGGAAAGGAAAATGAATAGGGAAAAACAATGATAAGACTTTATCGAAAAATTAGAAAAAAATGGAAAAAAATATTCAGGATGTTCTGGAAGATTGTGCTGGGAAAATTTCCATCGCTAACTTTTCTACTCCATAAACTTTTTTGCATTTTTGTTCCAATCGATGAGAGAGTCATTCTTCTTTCCTGTAAAGAAGGGGCAGAGAATGAAGTTGCAAAATCTTTTTTTGAGGCAGTCAGAAATGATGAAAAGTATTATCGTTTCCGGATAATCTGGGCTGTTGAAGATTTGGATGAGTCCGTAGATTTGAAAAAAACAAGAAATACTCATCTGGTTTCACCATGGTCTTATAAGTGGGCAAAAGCCTGTGCCAGAGCAAGATATCTGGTTTGCGTTCCGGGGTCAGAACTTCCATTTAAAAAAAGAAAAGCTCAGGTAAGTGCCTGCTGGAGCCAGGACCAGAACATAGTAAAAGGTGATTATAACTATATCTGGGATATGGAAAAAAAACCGGAAGATGCTCTTTTTGAAATAATTGATTTTGAAGTAGGTGTGGCAGATGGCTGGCTGAAAAAAAGAATCAGAAAGTATAAAGCTGTATTCATGATACTAAAAACCCTGAAAAATGGTTTTAAGAGGGTAAAAAGAGCTGTCCGTAACTTTATCAAAGATAAACTGAAAATAGTGGCGGTCACCATGGATGCGGCATTTTATACGGTGCTTGGTGCATTACGCAAAAAAGGTCTGTTTCAAAATGAAAATTACAAAAAGCTGTTATCTTATAAAGATAAACATAAAGGAGAGCGTTGTTTCCTAATTGGGAACGGACCAAGTCTGACCACCTCTGACCTGGAACTTCTGAAGGATGAGACAACCTTTGCCTGTAATATGATTTGTAAAATATACGATCAGACAACCTGGAGACCGGATTATCATTGTATGATTGATGGTATTATTGCCAAATATCAATGTGAAGAATTTATGGAAAAACTGTCCGGTGTCCTGTTTACCAATAAATCCACATATAGGATTCTGGCTCAAAAGCCGGATGATGATCAGTGTGTTCAGGTTACAAATGTGGGAAAATCCCCTTATTATGTGAAAGGAGATATGCTTACTTATTATGTGCCTTCCGGAGCAACTGTCATGGGATTTATGTTGGAGCTTGCTATGTTTATGGGCTTTAAAGAAATATATCTGATCGGCGTGGACTGTACGGCAAGCAATGCGCCGCAGGGACATTTTGTAAAAGGTTACGTTTCAGAAGAGCTGAAAGAAAAAGACAGGGAACGTGTCAGAAAAAGAATGAAAAATCCGGATATGACCAATGAAGAGATTGATGAATATTATTTTAATATGTCAACTTATACGTACCGGGTTGTAAAAAAATATGCAGATGAACATGATGTTAAGATTTACAATGCAACTAGAGGCGGAGCACTGGAAGTATATGACAGAGTTGTGCTGGAGGATGTTTTGAAAGGCGGGTTAGCATAGATGATGGATAAAATAAAGCTGTTTGCCATGGATGTAGATGGTACTTTGACAGACGGTACGATTTATATCAGTGGTTCAGGGGAGTTTGTCAAAGCCTTTCATGTAAAAGATGGTTATGGAATACGTGCGGCTCAAAAGGCAGGAATTACCGTTGCTATTATTACGGGAAGACAGTCTGCCATTGTAGAACAGAGGGCAAAAGAACTGGATATCATTGAGATTCATCAGGGAGTTTCGAAGAAAGATGAAGTTCTATGTGAACTTGCAGACCGGTTAGGCCTTTCCAGAGAGGAAACTGCATATATCGGAGATGACGATAATGATTTAAGCGCAATGAAAGTATGCGGAATCTCTTTTGCTCCTTGTGATTGTTCCAATCAGGTCAGAAAACAGGCTGACGTGCTCCTTCATAAAGAAGGGGGCAGGGGTGCAGTCAGAGAAGCAATTGATCTGATTTTAGCTGCAAAAGACGAGAGAAGGAAATCAGATGGAGGAAAATAAGGGACTCCTATTTCGAATTAAACAGACAGATCTGATTCGAGTTGCTGCCTATCCCTTTGTTAATGGAATCCGTTTGTTTCGCAAATGGTTCTACCGATATGGAAAAGAGGCAAAAAAAATACGAAAACTTCGTGGGATTCATCGGGGACAACGATGTTTTATCATTGGCAATGGTCCAAGTCTGACTCCGGATGATTTGACATTATTAAAAGACGAATATTGCTTTGGAGCCAATCGGGTGTTTGAGATGTTTGATCAGACGCCTTGGCGTCCAACTTATTATTTTTGTGCTGATTCTTTCGTTTTATCGGATCAGAAAGAGAAAATTAAAACGCTGGATCTGGATTACATCTTTCTTCACCTGGAAGGAAAGAAAGATGGGCTCCATCGAGTAAATCCTAATATTACTTATATTAATAACTATTATCCTTTTATGGTAAAACGTTATCACAGAATGAAACATCTTCATGTAAGTCAGGATGTATCGTCTTATTTTTACGGAGGAGAAACCGTAACCTTCACTGCGATTCAGATGGCACTTTATATGGGATTTCAGGAAATTTATCTGGTTGGAGTCGACCATTTTTATTCCAGGAGAATGGACAGCAAAGGGAATTTTATTTACGATCCAAAAGTAAAAGATTATTTTGGTTCACTTCAGTCGAAAAATTATAATATCCAGAACTTTGAGATTGTAGATGATGCCTATCAGGCAGCAAAAGAATATTGTGGGTTACATGGAGTCAAAATACGAAACGCAACGAGAGGCGGAGCGCTTGAGATTTTCGAGAGAGAAGATTTGGATGAAGTGTTAAAGAAGAAGAGCTGATTGGCCTGACTGCCATCAGTTCTTTTTTTGAAATATTTACTCTTCTTAAAATCTTTTACTATTCTTAAAAAGAATAGAAGGTTGCAAAATAGAAAAAATTGTTGTAAAATTACCAGTAAACTGAGTGTATACTAGATTTTGAAGAAATGTGGTGATTCTATGATGGATGTGCATAAGCCGGGTCCAAAACTTGGAAGTAAGGAGATTAGTAAACCGGCTGATTTTACTGCACCGGATAAATTATTTGACCGGTTGATTCAGGCAATCAAAAAATATCATCCCTCGACTGATTTGACGATGGTAGAAAAGGCTTATAAGCTTGCTTATGAAGCTCATGGAGAGCAATGCAGAAAGTCCGGGGAACCTTACATTATTCATCCTCTCTGCGTTGCCCTGATTCTTGCAGAATTAGAGCTGGATAAAGAAACAATTGTTTCAGGTCTTCTGCATGACGTAGTTGAGGATACAGATTATTCTTATGAGGATATTGAGAGAGAATTCGGCGGTGAAGTTGCTCTTCTGGTGGATGGCGTAACAAAGTTAGGCCAGTTGAATTATTCGAAAGATAAACTGGATGTACAGGCAGAAAATTTAAGAAAGATGTTTCTTGCCATGGCAAAGGATATTCGGGTTATTCTGATCAAACTGGCAGACCGGCTCCATAATATGAGGACACTTCAATATATGAAGCCGGAAAAACAAAAAGAAAAAGCCAGGGAGACGATGGATATTTATGCGCCGATTGCCCACCGTCTTGGAATTTCCAAGATTAAAGTGGAACTGGATGATCTGTCTTTAAAATATTTAAAACCGGATGTCTATCAGGAACTTTCGACTGCGATTGCGTCCAGAAAGAGCGAGAGAGAGAAGTTCATTGCTTCCATAGTAAAAGACGTAAAACGGCATATTGACGATGCCGGAATTAAAGCAGAGATTGACGGAAGAGTAAAACATTTCTTCAGTATTTATAAAAAGATGGTCAATCAGGATAAAACCCTGGATCAAATTTATGATTTGTTTGCCGTTCGAATCAAGGTTGACACAGTCAAAGATTGTTATGCGGCACTTGGTGTTATCCATGAGATGTATAAGCCAATTCCGGGACGTTTTAAAGATTACATTGCCATGCCGAAGCAGAATATGTACCAGTCCCTGCATACCACATTGATCGGACCTCAGGGACAGCCTTTTGAGATTCAGATTCGTACCTTTGAGATGCATCGAACTGCAGAATATGGAATTGCAGCTCACTGGAAATATAAAGAAGGAAAGAGTGGCGCCGTTGATAAGGAAGAAGAGAAATTAAGCTGGCTCAGACAGATTCTGGAATGGCAGCAGGATATGTCGGACAACAAAGAATTTTTAAGCTTGTTAAAGACAGACTTGGATTTATTTGCAGAACATGTTTATTGTTTTACTCCGATGGGAGATGTTAAGAACCTGCCAAATGGTTCTACACCAATCGATTTTGCTTACAGCATTCACAGTGCTGTAGGAAACAAGATGGTTGGAGCTCGCGTGAACGGGCGTCAGGTACCTTTTGATTACGTCATTCAAAACGGTGACAGGATAGAGATCATCACTTCTCAAAATTCCAGAGGACCAAGCCGGGACTGGCTTTCCCTGGTAAAGAGCACTCAGGCAAGAAGTAAGATTAATCAGTGGTTTAAGAACGAATATAAAGAAGAAAATATCCAGCGTGGAAAAGAATTGCTGGAACGATATTGTAAAGCAAAAGGAATTGTGCTTGCTCCATATCTGAAACCGGAGTATATGAAGAAGGTGGAGAAGCGTTACAGTTGTAAAGACTGGGATTCCGTACTGGCTTCCGTTGGTCATGGCGGTTTAAAAGAAGGCCAGGTTGTGAACCGGCTGATGGAAGAATATAGAAGAATTCATGAAAAGAACATTACTGCAGAAGAAATTCTGGAAGGAATGAAGGAAAATGGTGAAAAGCATGAAAAGATTCATGCCTCTAAGAGCGGTATTGTTGTTCGGGGGATGGATGATGTAGCAGTACGTTTTTCAAAATGCTGTACACCGGTTCCGGGGGATGAAATTGTAGGATTTATTACAAGAGGCAGGGGAATTTCGATTCATCGAACCGATTGTGTCAATGTTCTTGGTATGTCAGAAAGTGACAGAGCAAGATTAATTGAGGCAGAGTGGTTGTTAGAAGGAGAAAACAGCACTGAGCTGTATCCGACGGAAATCGTTATTTATGCTAATAACCGGACCGGTGTTTTAAACGATGTAACAAAAGTTTTTCTTGAGATGAAGATAGATATTACTTCTGTTACTACAAGAACAAGCAAACAGGGAAGAGCTACTCTGTGTATTCGATTTAACATTACAGGAGTAGATCAGCTTAACAGAGTCATTACAAAAATCCGCAATGTGGAAAGTGTTATTGACATTGAGCGGACGGCAGGATGATGACAGAATAAAGTCATAGGAATGCCCATTTATATGGAATGTATAGAGGAGGAATTCACATGGTATTAGAAAAGCCAAATACACCGGAACAGGAACCACTGTCGATTTTTTCAGCTCCTATGGGAGAGTTTCAGACAAATTGTTATATTATTACCAATCCGAATACAAAAGAAGCTGTTGTGGTTGATCCAGGTGCAGAAGCAGATGCAATTTTAGATATTCTGGAGAAAGAAGGATTAAAACTTGCCGCAGTTATGCTGACCCATGGACATGTGGATCATATGGGTGCACTGGAGGATTTACGTGCTGCTTTAGGTGATAATTTAAAAGTTATGGCCGCAGCGGTAGAGCAGGAAGTGTTAATGGTAGCTGATTATAACCTGACAGAATGGACAGGAAAAAAATATACAACTCACGCTAATGTTATGTTTAAACAGCCGAAGCAGGAATATGAAGTATTAGGAGAAAGAATGATCTTTTTCTTAACTCCGGGCCATACAAAAGGAAGCTGTTGCTATTATTTTCCAAAATATGGATGGCTTTTTGCCGGAGATACTTTATTCCAGGGTAGTGTAGGAAGAAGTGACCTTCCAACAGGAGATGAAAGTGCAATCCTTCGTTCTATCAATGATGTTTTGATGAAACTTCCGGATGAAACACAGGTGTTTCCAGGCCATGGCCCATTTACGACGATTGGTGCTGAGAGACAGACAAATCCTTTTGTAAAGAGATAGATTATGATTTATTTAGTTCAAAACAAGAAAGAATATGATTATGACATACGTGCCATTGTGCTGGCTTTTTTTGAACGGGAAAAAATCATCGATATAACGGGAGGGGAACCTGGGCCGGAAAAGCCCAGGTTCCTTCTTGCATTTTATTTCGATGAAAAAGAAATTCATGGATGGATTGAAGAAGCTGGTTACAAAAAAGTGGAAAACAGAATTCAGTGTGACTATGAGGACCATAAAAAGAGTCGAAAGGCAGTGGACCGTTTTATTTATCAGTTATTATCTGATTACACAAAAAAATCCCTTCCATGGGGGACTTTAACCGGAATCCGGCCAACAAAGATTATTTTTCAATGGCTCAAAGAAGGTCTTACAGAATCAGAGATGGAGGAGCAATTTTGCAAAACCTATCTGGCGACCAGGCAAAAAGCCAGAGTCTGTGTGAAAGTTGCCAAAAAAGAACAGGAAGTTCTTCGAAGAATCACCTATGAGGACGAGTACAGTATTTATATTGGCATTCCGTTTTGCCCTACAACCTGTCTGTATTGTTCTTTTACCTCTTTCCCGCTTTCCCGATTCAAAGACAGGGTAGATGCATACCTTTTGGCTCTTTATCAGGAAATGGCATATGTGGCGGAGGCTTATCGGAATAAAAAACTGACAACAGTCTATATCGGTGGAGGTACTCCAACTTCTTTGAATCCGGAACAGATGGAAGCCCTTCTGACAAAAATAGAAGAACTGTTTGATCTTTCCTATGTACGGGAATTCACAGTGGAAGCAGGCAGACCGGATAGCATTACAAGAGAGAAATTAAAGGTGATCAAAGCTCATCCTGTGACCAGGATCAGCATTAATCCTCAGACTATGAATGATGAGACCTTGCAATTAATCGGCCGGGCCCATACAACAGAGGAGACAAAAGCTGCCTTTTTCCTTGCCAGACAGCTGGGATTTTCCAACATTAATATGGATATGATTACCGGACTTCCGGGAGAAGATATTTCTCATGTCAGAAAGACTTTAGAACAGATTAAAGAGCTTTCTCCGGAAAGTCTTACCGTTCATTCACTTGCAATCAAAAGGGCAGCTATTCTGAACCGGGAGATGGAACAATATCGATCACAGGTAAAAGGAAGTACAGATGAAATGCTCCGTCTTGTGGATGAAACGGCAGGAACCATGGGGATGAATCCTTATTATCTGTATCGTCAGAAAAACATTCCGGGCAATCTGGAAAATATCGGATATGCAAAAGAAGGGATGGAAAGCCTTTATAATATCTTGATTATGGAGGAAAAACAGGATATTATCGCTATGGGAGCAGGGGCTTCTACAAAATGCGTTTATCCGGAGGAAAACCGGATTGAACGATGTGAAAATGTGAAAAATGTAGACCATTATATCGAGAGAGTAGACGAGATGATAGAACGAAAGAAAAAGTTATTTTCAGGTGGCCTAAAATAAAAAAGGAGGATGACGAGATGCAAAAGATATATGATGCCCATGCGGTGGAAACACCGATTACTCTTTCTATGGAAGATACGCTGAATCATGGAATCTGTGTCAGTAATCTGGCTTTTGCCGTTGCAGAAGAATTAAACCTTCCCGAAGAGCAATGTCATAATATAGCGATTGCAGGGCTTCTCCACGATATTGGAAAAATAAAATTAAATACTTACGTGTACGAGCGAAAAAGGACGCTGGCCATTGACCAGATGAGATATATGCGGCTTCATTCTACCCTTGGATATGCAATATTAAAAGACAGGGGATATGAAAACGAAATTCTGGAAGCCGTATTATATCACCATGAAAATTATGATGGCTCAGGCTATCCGAAAAATCTGAAGGGAGATGAAATCCCGGTAGGTGCTAAAATACTAAGGGTTTGTGATGCCTTTGGCGCTTTAATTTCCAACCGTCCTTACAGGGAGGCTTTTGATAAAGAGACTGCCCTGGAAATTATGGTAGAAGAAGTAAAATATT